>DATECI010000338.1:0-5582 GCA_035286985.1 Gemmatimonadales bacterium | reverse complement strand
TTGGCGCTGGAAGGTCAGCCGATCCTCCGCCCCGTCTCGGCTCGCCACAATCGTATCTCCCGGGACAAACTCCCCCTCCAGGACCGCCATCGCGAGCGGGTTCTGCACCAGTCGCTGGATGACCCGCTTGAGCGGCCGGGCCCCGTAGACCGGGTCGTAGCCCCGGTCGGCAAGCAGCTGGCGGGCTTCGGGCGAGAGCTTGAGCACCAGCTGCCGCTCGGCGAGTAGTTGCTCGAGCCGCTTGATCTGCAGGTCAACGATCCGATCGAGATCCTCCCGCGACAGCGGCCGGAACACCACGATGTCGTCCACCCGGTTCAGGAACTCGGGCCGGAAATAGTTGCGCAGCTCGGCCCGCACCCGCTCCTCGAGGGCCTGCCAGGCCTCCGGCGAGACGACCGGGCCCGCCTCCACCAGGAGCGGGCTACCGGCGTTGGAGGTCATGATGAGCACGGTGTTCCGGAAATCCACCACCCGCCCTTGCCCGTCGGTCAGCCGCCCGTCGTCCAGGATCTGAAGCAGCACGTTGAAGACGTCGGGGTGGGCTTTCTCGATTTCGTCGAAGAGCACCACGCTGTAGGGCCGCCGGCGCACCGCCTTGGTGAGCTGGCCCCCTTCCTCATATCCCACATAACCCGGCGGGGCGCCGATCATGCGGGCCACCGAATGCTTCTCCATGTATTCCGACATGTCGAGCCGGATCATCGCCCGCTCGTCGTCGAACAGGAATTCGGCCAGGGCCCGAGCGGTCTCGGTCTTTCCGACCCCGGTCGGTCCCAGGAAGATGAACGAGCCGGTCGGCCGGTGAGGGTCCTGCAGGCCCGCCCGGCTCCGGCGCACCGCATGGGAAACCGCGGCGAGCGCTTCCCGCTGCCCCACCACCCGGTGGCCGAGCTCGGCTTCCAGCCGGGTGAGCCGCTCTCGATCCGATTCCAGCATCTTGGAAACCGGAATGCCGGTCCACTTGGCCACGATTTCCGCGATGTCTTCCGCGTCCACTTCCTCCTTGAGGTAGCGGGCCTGTTTCTGGATCTCGCCCAGCCGGGCCTCCTCCTTCGTGATGGCCTGCTCCAGCTCGGGGATTCTCCCGTACCTCAGCTCCGCGGCGCGCTGGAGGTCCCCCCGGCGGGAGGCCTGCTCCACTTCCTGGCGGAGCTGGTCGACCTCGGCCTTCTTGGTCTGCAACGAGTGGATCGCGGCCTTCTCGGCTTGCCACTGCGCCTTCATCGCCCCGGATTTCTCCTTGAGGCCCGCGATCTCGGCCTCGACCGCGGCGAGCCGCTCCCGGCCGGCCTGGTCCTTCTCCTTGAGCAGAGCCTGGCGCTGAATCTCGAGCTGCAGAATCCGCCGCTCCACCTCGTCGATCTCCTGGGGCAAGGAATCGATCTCGATCCGCAGCCGGCTGGCCGCTTCGTCCACCAGGTCGATCGCCTTGTCGGGAAGGAACCGGTCGCCGATGTACCGGTCGGAGAGCTGGGCGGCCGCGATGAGCGCGTTGTCGGTGATTCGCACCCCGTGATGGACCTCGTAGCGCTCCTTGAGCCCCCGCAGGATCGCAATGGTGTCCTCGACGCTGGGCGCGCCGACGAAAACCGGCTGGAAGCGCCGTTCCAGGGCCGCGTCCTTCTCGACGTGCTTGCGGTACTCGTCCAGCGTGGTGGCCCCCACCACGTGCAGCTCGCCCCGGGCCAGCGCGGGTTTGAGCATGTTGCTGGCATCCACCGCGCCTTCGGCCGCGCCGGCACCCACGATGGTATGCAGCTCATCAATGAAGACGATGTACCGACCCTCCGCGGCGGTGAGCTCCTTGAGAACCGACTTGAGCCGCTCCTCGAATTCGCCCCGGTATTTGGCGCCCGCCAGGAGCTGCCCCATGTCGAGCCCGACGATTTCCTTGTCCCGGAGAGATTCCGGTACATCGCCGCTGACGATCCGTTGGGCCAGCCCCTCGACGATGGCGGTCTTGCCCACGCCGGGCTCCCCGATCAGCACCGGGTTGTTTTTGGTGCGGCGCGACAGCACCTGCATCACTCGCCGCACTTCTTCATCCCGGCCGATGACCGGATCGAGCTTCCCCGCGCGAGCCAGCTGGGTCAGGTTGCGGGTAAAGCGCTCGAGCGCCTGATACTGCTCTTCCGGGGCCTGGTCGGTCACCCGGTGGGCGCCCCGAACCGCCTCGAGTGCTTCGCGCAGATCCTTGGCGGTGAGATCGTGCGAGCTCAAGAGGGCTCGGGCCGTGGTGCCCTTTTCTTCGGCGAGCCCGATCAGCAGATGCTCGGTCGAGACGTAGGCATCGCCCAGCTGTTTGGCCTCCTGATCGGCCCGATCGAAGACCCGATTCAGCTCCCGGCTGTAGGACTGCTGCGCCAGCCCGCCTTCCTGAGTGGGAAACTTGGCAATCTCCCGGTCGGTCGCTTCCCGCAAGGCCGCGACGTTGAGCCCCGCTTTCTGAAGCAGCGGTTGGACGATGCCATCGCTCTGGGCCAGAAGCGCGGCAAACAGGTGGGCATCGTTGATCACCGGGTTCCGACGCTCGGTGGCGAGCACCGTCGCATCCCGGAAGGCATCCTGGGCTTTGATGGTCAGGCGTTCGGGTCGGATCATGGCTCCTCTGCTATCGGCTATCGGCTATCGACTCTCGGGTGCCCGCTCTTTGCCTGCTCCTTCCATGCCCCGAATAAACGCCAAAACGGCAGTCGCCTCTGCCTCCGCGGCCTAGGCCAGCACCCTCGTGTCACCCACCCTCTTCGTGACACCCGAGCGGTCCGTCCATTCAAGGAGCGGGATGAGGTACTTGCGGCTGAGGCCGAGGCGATGCCTGAGCCGAGCTGGTGTAACCGGTTCTGTCTGAGCGAGTTCTCGGATCGTGCTCAGGAACAATTCCAGAGCTTTTGTGGAAAAGAAGCGGTCGCTCTGTACTGCCCCTACGCTTCCCTCCGCAGCCAACCGGCGAAGCACTGGGAGAAGACCGGAGTACTGAAGGCGCCGCTCCAGTTCTTCGACCGTGGGCGGTTCGAGCCCCGCCTCATCGAGGGCGGCCAGCACTCGACCAACGAATTCCGCGCTCCCCGCCAGGCGCGGCGCAAAGCTCGAAAGCGCGACCAGCCCTTCTCGCAGCACCAGCTCGCCGGTGTGGAGCTGGGCCTCGAGGACGCCGGTTACGACCGCAGGGGGGCCGCGGAGATTGCGCCGAAGGGTCTCGAGCGACAGCCCGGCGGCGGCCGGGTGTTGGGCGTGGAACGCCGTGATCTGGGCCACGGCGTTCTGCTCGAGCGAAGTCACGATTGCCGCACTGACCAGTTGGGCTCCGACGGTCGCAATGTGCGGATTGAGCCTGGTCTGCTCTCGGCACTCGCCCGGCGGCAGCCCCAACAGCAGCGGCAGGGCCTCGGCCCTGACTCCGGCCGCTCGCCGGGCGATCAATGCCGTCGCCCGCCGCCCCGGCTCCGCGCCGAGATCGTCGGGCCACGGGGCGCGGCGGGGGGGGAGCGGGTCCAGCACCAGGCCGCCTCCGATCGTCGCCACCGGCGAATAGCTCCGCAACACGAAGCGGTCCCCCCCCCGCGCCAGGAGAGACGCTTCCAGCGCGAGGCGGGCGAGCCCGGTGCCCCCGGGGGACAGCTCCCCCCGAGGGTAGACCCGGGCCAGCGTTTCGGCGGTACCGAGATGCACCCTAACCCGCGTTTGCCGGCGCAGCACCGGCCCGTCGGGAAGCAGCCGGACCTCGGCGTCGAGCGCCGTGGTGGTCTGCCAGGGAAGCCGGTGGTTCACCAGCATCTCCCCCCGGCGGATGGCGCTCCGCTCGAGGCCCGCGATCCCGACCGCGGTCCGTTGCCCGGGTCCGGCCAATTCGACCGGACGGCCGTACGCCTCGAGTGAGCGCACTCGCCCCTCCCGGCCCGAGGGCAACAGCGTTACCGGCTCTCCGACCCGGAGCGTGCCGGACCACGGGGTTCCGGTCACCACGGTGCCCACCCCGGCAATCGAGAAGGCCCGGTCTACCGGCATGCGGAATCCATCCTCGATCGACGGGGCCGCCCGGTCGGCCGCCTCGACGATCTCGGCTCGGAGCCGGGCCAACAACTCGGGAAGGCCTTGCCCACTCACCGCCGAAACCACCACCGGTGACTCGAACGCGACCGGGGAGTCCCGCAGGCGGTCGGTCAGCTCGGCCCCGACCAGTTCGACCCACTCCGGGTCGGCCAGATCAGCCTTGGTGATCACCGGAATCCCCCGCGGGACGCCCAGCTGCTCGACGATGGCCAGATGCTCCCAGGTCTGGGGCTGAGGGCCCTGCGCGGCATCCACGACCAGGAGCACCAGATCGATCCCGGACGCACCCGCCACCATGGTGCGGACGAAATCCTCGTGCCCCGGCACGTCCACGATTCCGGCCGGCGGAAGGCCGTCGAAGAGGAGCGGGGCGAAGTTCAGGTCGATGGTGATCCCGCGCCGCTTCTCCTCGAGGAGCCGGTCCATGGGACGTCCGGTCAGCGCCGTGACCAGCGCAGATTTCCCGTGGTCGATGTGCCCCGCCGTCCCGATGATCATGGGGCGAGCCAGCTCCGTTGGGCCCAGAATGTGAGAGCGGGCAGCAGAGCCCCTTCGGCAAGGTGGAATCGGATGTAGCGCTCCAGGAGACGGCGGTGGGCGGCCAGATGCCGCTCATCGAGCACCGGCAACTCGGCCTCGGGATCGAGCCAGGCTGCCAGCGCGGCGCGATCCCCGGGTCGGAGCTGGGAGCCGACGATCTCCCGGGCACAGTTCGAGCAGAGGAGGCCCCCGTCCTGCGGGGAAAAGCAGGCCGAACCAGGCCCGGCCGCCGCGCCGCACCTGGCACACGCCCCCAGCGCCGGCGCAAAGCCGAGCACCGTCACCATCCGCCAGAGCGAGCGGAGGGCCAGGGGCTCCACCGCTACGGCGGGGGCAACCTCGAGGATCGAGAGCGCGTCGCGCAGCAGATCGAAGCTTTCCACGTGCCGGGAAGCGGGCGCGAGCCGGAGCATCAACTCCGAAAGGAGCGACGCGGCCGCATAGCGGTCCAGCCGGTCGGCGAGCCCGATCCGGACCCGCTCCGCATCGAACTGGGTGAGAGTATGGAGGTCGCCGCTCCGCGCCAAGTGGAGGGTGGCGGCGCCTTCCGAAAGCGGCTGCAGAGAAACGCTGAATCGGCTCCGCGGCCGCAACGCTCCTTTGGCGATCGCGCTCTGCACCCCCAGGTCGCGGGTCGCGAGCCGGACGATCCGGGAGGTTTCGCGATAGGGAATCGTCGAGAGAACGACCGCTTCGGTGGTAACGGGCGGCATCGCCCGGCTTTACTCCGGCGGAGGGAGCAGCTTGACGAGGATGGCAGCGGTGGAACAGAGCCCCGTCCCGACCACCCGGAGCTCGGTCAGGTCGGGCCGGAAAATCCGAACCCGGCCGGGAGCCACGCCTGAGCAGGAGCCCGATTCCACCGCATAGATGAGACCGGTGCCATCTACTGCGGCGGCGCTCGCAGCCTGGAGCGGAATCCCGGTCCCGGCTCCCCGCACCACTCGCCGGGTCCGGGTATTGAACTCCATCAGCCCCTCGTCCTCCGA
>DATECI010000337.1:0-2774 GCA_035286985.1 Gemmatimonadales bacterium | reverse complement strand
GCTGGTCCTGATCTTCTTCGTCGTCGGGCTCATCCTGCTCGGCCGGGTGGACATCGACCGCGGCATGCGGGAGGTGCGGAGCCGGGCATGATCGAGGCGCGTAGTCTCTCGCGGAGCTTCGAAGGGCGGATGGCGGTCGAGGGAGTCTCGTTTATGGTTCCCGCCGGCCGGCTGGGCGCCTTGCTGGGGCCCAATGGCGCGGGCAAGACGACCACCATGCGGATGCTGCTCGGCCTGCTTCCCCCGTCTGGCGGCGCCGCGGAAGTGGCCGGGGTTCGCCTCCCGGCCTCGCGCGATCGGGCCGCTTCGCTGCGGGCCCGGGCCGGCCTGCTGACCGAAACCCCTGGCTTCTATGACCGCCTCACCGGCGCCGAGAATCTGGACTTCTTCGGGCGCCTGTACCGGCTGCCGGATCCGCTGCGCACCCAGCGTATCGAAAGCTGGCTCAAACGGCTCGGCCTGTGGGAGGCAAGGGACCGGTCCTTCGGCGGCTATTCGAAGGGGATGAAGCAACGGCTCGCCCTGATCCGGGCCGTGTTCCATGAGCCGGAGGTGATCTTCCTCGATGAGCCCACCGCGGGACTCGATCCCGCGGCTGCCCGAGAGGTCCGCGATCTCATCGCGGCGCTGCGGCGGGAAGGCCGGACCATTCTCCTCTGCACCCACCATCTCGGCGAGGCCCAGGCCCTCGCCGATCTGATCGGGATCCTGCAACGGCGTCTGCTCGCCTTCGGCCCCCTGGACACCCTCACCGGAGCCGGGGCAGCGGTCGAGATCCGGCTCGATCGGGACCCCGGGGCGTTCCTGGCTGCCTCGGGCGCCGTGCCCGGAGTCGGCGCGGTCACCTACGATGGCTTCCTCCTCCGCGTCGAAACCCAGGACCCCGCCGCCGCGACCCCAGCCCTGGTGGCCGCTCTGGTGGCCGCCGGCGCCGGAATCCTCGAGGTCCGTCCGGTCCGGGCCTCGCTCGAGGAGATCTATCTGCGCGCCGTGGAATCCGGCGAATGAGCTGGCCCCTGCTGCTGCTCTTCTGCCGCAAGGAGCTGCGCGATCTCCGGAGCAATCGCCAGGTCTGGCCGGTCTATTTGATTCTGCCGGTCGTGGCGGTGCTGCTCCCGGTGATCCTGATCCTGGTCATTCCCGTTATGGTGGACCCGGTTCGGGCCGCGACCGATGCGTCGGTCCGCATGTTGGTGGAAACCGTGGAACGGGATCCTTCCCTTGCCGGGGCCACCCTGGCCGAACAGATCGCCCGGCTGGTAGTCCGTGAATTCGGGCTCTGGTACCTGCTCATGCCGGTGGTGCTGGCGAGCGGGCCGGCCGGGCTGTCCATTGTCCGGGAAAAAGAGCAGCGCACCCTGGAACCGATTCTCGCCACCCCGCTGGGCGACCGCGAGCTGGTGTGGTCCAAGCTGGCGGCCGCGCTGGGGCCGGCCCTGCTCTGGACCTGGACCGCGGCCGTCGCGGGTTATGCCGTTGCCGCCCTCGTGACCGGAGTGCGGATCGGCATCCCGATCGGCCCCACCGCGGGCAATCTGGTCGGGTTGGTGTTCCTGGGGCCGGCCCTCGCGGCGGCAGCCGCCCTCGGCGGGATCGGGGTCTCGGCCCGGTTCACCGATTCCCAGTCGGCCAACCTGTTCACCGGCCTCGTGGTGGTGCCGCTCACCCTCATCGTGCTGGGCCTGGTCGGCCGGCCGGCCATGGCGAGCGCCGGCACCGGGTTCGGAGCCGGAGTCGTGGTGTTGGGAGGATGCGCGCTGCTCTTCCGCCGGGCGCTCAGCTGGCTCCGGCGGGAGGAGTTACTGACTCGCTGGCGCTGAGAAGCGTTGACCGTTCACCGTTTCGCGTACACCGTCGTCTTGCCAGCCGCGTCGAAAGCGAGCACGTCGTACTTCTGGGGGTTCGGCCCTTCCATCCCCGGCGAGCCCTCCACCATCCCCGGCACCGTCAGCCCGGCGATTTTCGGCTTGTCCCGGAGCATCTTCTGGATCAGATCCGCGGGAACATGGCCTTCCACCAGGTACCCGCTGAGCACGGCCGTGTGACAGGAGGCCAGGGCGTCGCCGATCCCGTAGCGGCGCTTGATCGGCTCCATGTCGCTGGTGTTGCGAACCGAGACTTCAAACCCCGCCGCGCCCATCAGGGATACCCACGTCGCACAGCAGCCGCAGTCAGGATCCATGTACACCAGCATGGGGGTTTTCGCGAGGCTCGCTTCCAGGACCCGCTCCACCGTAGTGAGGGCCAGCCCGAGCCCGGCCCCGCGGACCAAGAAATCGCGTCGAGTGAGAGAGTGTTTCATTGAGTGCTCGGCCTCATTGGGTCCAGAGGATGATCAGTCCGCACTGGGATGCGGTAGGAGTGAAACCGAACAGCGAGGCCGAGCCGCGGTAGACCTCTACCGCCTCGACTTCCTGGGGCCGGAATTCACTGAGCGAGCGACCCCGGAGCGGGCGCGCGCCGTTGACCGACACGAACGGCGTGCATCCGGTGGTGGTGTATCGCGAGCCGCTCAACGGAGAGAGGGGAATCATGTGATAGGCCAGCACCTCGTGGAGCATCGACTGCCGGGAGCCCTCGATATCGTCCCGGGTGAGGAAGTAGCTCTCGAAACTCGACTCGATACGCCGGGTGAAATCCCGATAGAGGCTGTCCTGCTCGCTGGCCAGTTGCTGGGAGACCTTTCGGGGCACGGGCTCGAGCTCGAACCGGAGCTCTCGATCCTCTGCCGGCCTGAGCGTGATCGCCGCCCGCATTGGGGTCAGACCGACCCG
>DATECI010000336.1:0-6079 GCA_035286985.1 Gemmatimonadales bacterium | reverse complement strand
GGCAGCCCCCAGCTGATGGGTTTGCTGGTCGGAGTGGGGAGCGCCTACCTGGCCTGGCACTACACCGGCCAGGTCTGGGGGATGATCGCCTCGTATACCTACCTGAGCGGGAACCGGTTCGAGCGGGCCGAGCGGCTCCTGGTGCGGGGGAGTCTCAGAATCCTGCTCGCGTGGCACCTGGCCTGGTTCGCCCGGATTTGGATCGGGCAGACTCGCGTGGAGGAGCCTTTCTGGCTCACCCCGCTGTACCAGGCCATCTCTGCGGCGACGATCCTCGCGGTGCTCTTGGGCGCAGCGGGAATCGCGAAGCTCTGGCTTCGGACCGGACGATTGCCCCCGGCCCGGGCCCTGGTGGCCTGGCTGGCGATCTTCGTGTGGTACGCCGCGATGGCGCGGTGGGGAATCCCGGCGCTTCTCCTCCTGGTGCAGCCGGCTCACGCCCTTCAGTATCTGGAGTTCCCGATTCGAGTCGAGCTCAATCGAGCCGCCGGAAGAAAAGCGGCTCGGGTCGGCCGGCACATGGCGATCTACCTGGTCGTTCTGCTCCTGGCGAGCTTCGGCGTCCTTCTTCTGGTTCCCGGCCCCGCCATGAGCGTGGTCGCCAATTTCCTGGGAGTCGAGGCCAATAGAGCGGCGCCCCTCCTGCTTCTCACCTTCATCAACATCCATCACTACTTCACGGACGGGGTGGCCTGGAAGCTCAGCAACCCCGAAGTGCGGAGAGAGTTGTTTGCCCACGTTGCGCCGGAAGCCGCTCCGGTTGCGGTGAAGCCGGGCAGTAAGGGTCGCCGGGCCAGGAAGTGATGGCCGGCCGCCTCAGTGTTGCTGGTGTCCTGCCGGAGCCGCCTTTCGGAACGGGACCGCCGGCCGCTCTTGGAGCACCGGCTCCTCACCCTGCACGAGGTGATAGAACCGATTGACCTCGAGGCCCGAATAGGACGTCGTGCTCCGGGCCGCATCCGGCCATTTGATCCGCACCTGCTCGACCCGGGTAGCGCGGTCCAGTCCGATATGGAGCGCCAGGCTCCCGGCGCCAAATGACCCGCCCGTGCTCACGGTCCGGTACAGCGTTCGGGTCCGGCCGCTGGGCTCCACCGCCAGTACTTCCACCCTGGCGCCGATGGCCGACCGGTTGGCGGTTCGGCCTTCCAGCTCCAGCACGATCCAGGAGCGTCCTGGCCACCCCGGGTTCTCGAATAGCGCGTTAGGGAACCAGTCGCCCTCGTACGCCCCGCCCATGACCATGTAGATGTCCTCGTCGCCGTCCCGGTCGAGGTCCACGAAGGCGGGGCCATGCCCCTTCTGGAGGTGTCCCAAGCCGCCCGGCAGGGTTACGTCCTCGAAGCGGCGTCCCTGCACGTTGCGGTAGGCCCGGTTCGGAACGACCGCCCGGAGGTCCGGGGTCCCGGTCCCGACGAGGAGATCCAGCCAGCCGTCATTATCGAGATCGCCGAAATTGAAGCCCATTGCGAAAGAAACCTTGTCCAGACCCACCTTCGGGGCGACATCGGTGAAGGTGCCGTCCCGGTTGTTGTGGTACAGCCTGGTCCGCTCCGCCTGGACCGGATGGCCCTCCCGGTTGATCGTGAGCGGCAAGCCGAGGTACTCCCGCGCCGCAACCTCGTGGGCCTCGTTTACCAGCCGGAGATCGTAGCTCAGCACCAGCAGGTCTTCCCAACCGTCCTGGTCGTAGTCCCAGAACAACACCGGGAACGAGAACGCCGGAAGCTGCACTCCGGCCTGGGGGCCCAGACTCTCGAACCGCCACTGGTCCCGGGACGATCCGCCCCGGTTCAGGTAGAGCCGGTTGGGCCCATCCATCACCGAGACGTAGAGGTCGGGAAGACCGTCGTTGTTCACGTCGCCCCAGACCACTCCCTTCACGAAGTCGTTGACATTGATGCCCACCTGGCTGGAAACCTCGCTGAAGGTGCCGTCGCAGCGATTGACATACAGTTCCGAGCGGTGCGGGTTCGCACCCTGGACATGATTGACCACCGACTCGTTCCCGATGAACAAGTCGAGGCAGCCATCCAGGTTGAAGTCGGCCCAGGCACCGGTCTGCGTGGGATGAAACGAGAGCAGCCCCGAGGCCAACGTGACGTCCTCGAAGGTGCCGTCGCCGCGGTTCTTGAGCAGGGAGTTCGGCCAGGTGCCCGCGTCCGCCAGCCAGGCGCCCCGCAGGATCAGGATGTCGGGATAGCCGTCGTTGTCGTAGTCGGCGTGGACCGTGTTGAGCCCACCGACGATGCCGTCGAGCCCTGCCTCCGAAGTCTGGTCGACATATCCGCCCTGGCCGTCGGCCAGAAAAAACCGAACCTGCTCGTTCTGGCCGAACGAAGTCATGAACAGGTCGAGGAAGCCGTCCCGGTTGAAGTCCTCGGCGTTGAGCCCCCCGGCGCGCCCCTTGACCGCGAGACCAAGCTCACCGGCCACATTGGGATACCACGGAAAGGAGGTGTTCTTGGCCGGAGCGAGGCCGGGAATGAGGTACTGCTTGGGCACCAGGCTCGGGTAGCCGCCGACGGCCATGGTGGCGATGTTGAGCAGGTACCGCGAGCCGTAATCATCCGGGAAGCGACGGAGCAAGGCCTGGTAACGCGCGATCGCTTCGCGGGCCCCCTCCTCGCGGGTGTGCCTTCCCGCGCGTGCGAGTGGCAGGATGCACACATCCGCGGCCGGATTATCGAGGCAGTTCTCCTGCTCCCCGAGTCGCAGATACGCGATGGCGAGAAGATCGAAGAGCGGCTTGGCCGGAGCGGTGATGCTGTCGGGCGAGATCCCCGCCGCCTTCATGAGGTCCTGAATCTGGGCAATACCTTCGCGAGTCTGGCCCCCGTTGATCAGCTCCTGAGCGAGGTAGTAGCGATACTGGGGGACCTGGTTGGGGGGCATCCGGCTCAAGTCGGCCTGGATGACCTCGGCCCGCCGGCGATTGAGGTAGGGATAGCGGGCGGGATTCGCCAGAGCCTGGCGGTAGATCGCGGCGAGGGTATCGACCATCCACGCCGTCCCGGCGGGCCGGCTGGCCCCGCTCCGGGTCGGAGCGGTTTCCCCGGAGCACCCCAGCCCAAGGATCACTCCAACCGAAACCAGAATTCCCCTCGGAACGGATCTCATCGCCGACCCCCTTCCTGCCCCAAGCCATACTCCATGATGGCCTCGTGGGGATTCGACTCGTCAGAGCCCCGTGAAGCTACCACACCCCGCGAGAATGAGAAAAGGGCCGCCGAGCGCTTGGCCCGACGGCCCCTTGGGAGCCCCTGAGACGGAATTCCCTACTGCTGCGGCGGCGCGCAGAGCGCGCAGGTCCGCGGCGGCCGGCGATCCCACAGGAAGGTCACGCCCGGGGTGGTGGCGGTCGTCGCCTGACTTCCCACCACGTTCCTCGAGTAGAGGATGGCGGTGACCGCCGAGCCGGCCACGTTGGTGCCGGGGATTGCCTCAAGTTCAACGGTTTGCGCCGTGCCCGCCGGGCCGGTCCCACTGGCCAGGGCGGCGCCGGCGGTAGCTCCGCCAACCGGCCTGAAGTCGAAGGTGTAGGCGGAATTGGTGGCCACGTTCGCGTACGCCGAGGCGGTCAGCGGCGCAACCGCAGCCCAGGTCGAGGCCGGGCTATTGATCGTCTGGGCGGCGGTGAACACCCTGGCATCCACGGCGCCGTCGGCGGAGGTGCCGCAGACGCCCGGCAAGCAGGTATTGATGACCCGCACGGCAACCTGGGTGCCGGGGTCTGCCGGGTCGTCGGTGATCCGGGTAACCCGCATAGCCGGCGCCGAGCCGGTCCGGGAGAAGCCCCACAGCAGGTAGGTGTACCGCTTGCCCGCCTCGAGCTCCTCGTTGGGAAGATCGAAGACGACCGTCTGCGCGACCGCGATTTGCTCGGCGGCCGAGGCGTTCTGATTAGGGGTGCGGAAAATCTTGAAATGACGGGTTCCCGCGCGGGCGTTCTTGTAGTAGAGCAGCGTGGTGCTGCGGAACGCGACATTGTAGAACGTCGTGTTCTCCACGATGTCTACCGGCCGGAAATCCATCTGCCCGGTGTCGGGAACCGCGTGGATGAACCGGATCCCGGCGGTCGGAATCTGCTCGGTCTCGATGACCTGCTCGGGCGTGCAGGCAAGCACCGCACCGGAGGCGAGGCACAACAGCGAGATTGGGAAGATGCGTCGCATTACGGACTCCATAGGGGTTGAAGTGCCGGGCGACCGGTTAGGGCCGACCAAACCGACCAAGCCGTGCATCCGGAACGCAAGGTTCAACAATGCAGGGCTGCCCAGGATCATCGTCGGTGCCTGAGCCCAGGAGCGAGCGGGTCACCACGAAAGCCCCGATGCCACCGACTGCCACCGCAGCCAGCCCCAGCGAACGCCCCATCGAAAACCGGCGCTCGTACGCCGGACCGAGGTATTCCGAGCTGAGCTGAACCCGCTCTCCGGACCAGACTTGTTCTCCTCCGCGGAGGAGCCGAACCGACTGGATCGAAACCAGGTAGCCTCCGCTTTCCTTCTCGAGCAGCAAGCCTTCGACCTGAGCGATCTCGGGTCCCATCGTCCCACCCAAGCCGGCCCGGCCGGCATCGTTCACATCAAACGCTACGCGGGCGCCCACCTGGGGCTCGACCCCCCGGACAGGCTGCATGGTATAGCAGCCCGCCCCAATGGCGGCCAAAGCCCCAGGCAGCAACCAACCCCGCACGCGCACTGATTCCTACCACCCGTACGTGCTCGGACCGGCCCCGCCTGTGGGGAATGGTCCACCCTGGCTGTAGGGGCCGATGTCCGTGGCCTTCCACAACCGGGTTACCAGCTCCTCCCAGGGCGGCGACCAGTGATACGGCGTGCCCTGGATCAGGTCACCCCAGCCACGGCTATCGAAGTACCACTGCGAGAAGCCGGTGTATGCGGTTTCGACGCGCTTTTCCCACTTCATCGCTTCCCAGGCGTTGCCGCACCGCGTGGTACCGCCCCCGAGCAGCGAGGCGTTGACCGGCACCCTCGGGACGCAGCTGGCGCCCCCGGGGACATCGTCTCCGGCAATGCGGGTGTTGACCCCCCCGAACGGAATGCCGGCCGGGATCGCGGGGAGACCGCCACCGGTGGCCGGATCGCCGTTCCCCGCGGGCCTGGCGGTGCAGCCCGGGGCGCCGGCACCGGCCGGGCCGCACGCCGCGCGGGTCCGGTTGATGAGGGCGACCGCCGGAGCGACGTTGCCCTTGCGGAGGTGCCCTTCCGCCTCGAGCAGGTTGAGCTCCGCCACGGTGAAGAACGGGAATGGACCGTTCTGCGCCGTTCCGCCGGAGCCGGAGATTCGCCACGACTCGAACCGGGCGTGGTCGTATTGGGAGCGACCCCAGGAAAGGCCGCTCGGATCGGAGGTATTGCGATTGATGAAGTAACGCTTGCACACCGTGGCCGCCGCCTGGCAGTTCTGATGGGTGACGTCGGCGTTCTGGGCCGCGCGGGTGGCACCCTGAGGGAACCGCTGATCGTCGGTGGTCATGAAGAACGGAATCGAACCGGTCCCCCGCTGGTCGAGCGGGGAGGCAACCCAGGTGGCATAGGAGCCCGAGTTATCCGCCATGCCCATGATGAACGGGGTCATCTGGTGCCAGGTGCCATAGTTATAGTGGCTGGCCATGAAGCCGTTGGTTGGACCGGTGACCGTGTTGGTGGTGACTCTCCAGTCCGTGGTCATCCCGTTCTGGGCATCCGCGATCACGGCGTCCCAATTCACCGCGGCGCGCTCGGCCGGGGTCCGGGCCACGCCGGCCCGGAACTTGGCCTTCCAGCTCCGGAGCAACTGGATGAATTGGGCACCCGTGGGCGTGTACCCGTTGACCCAGTTGCTGGGCAGCGGGAAGTTGTTGGCTTCCGCCGCCGGGCGCGCAACAGCCACATTGGCTGCGGCAATTGCGCTGTCCAGCGCGGCAAGGGCCGCCGCCATCACCTCCGGGTACTTGGCCAGGGCCCCAGGTACGGCGGTTCCCAGCGCGCTGATCGAATCCTGCGGGGTGATGATGGCGGCCGAATCGTAGATCATGGCGATATAGCCGAGCGACAGGCCGCGGAGGAATTCG
>DATECI010000335.1:0-3507 GCA_035286985.1 Gemmatimonadales bacterium | reverse complement strand
TTTACCAGCCACGCCGCCCTTCGGCGGGCGGCCACCGAGCTGCGCGCCACCCTGCCGCCACGCTGGCCGGTTCTGGTCCAGGGCGAACGACCTCGGGACCAATTGTTGCGCCGGTTTCGCGAGGCGGGAAATGCCATTCTTCTGGGCACCGATTCGTTCTGGGAGGGAGTGGATGTGCCGGGCCGGGCGCTCCGGGTCCTGCTGCTCTGCAAGCTACCTTTCAAGGTGCCGTCGGAGCCGCTGACCGCGGCCCGGCTCGAGCGGCTGGCCGAGCAGGGAGAGGACGGCTTCATGGGGTATCTCCTCCCCCACGCCGCCCTCAAGCTCAAGCAGGGGTTTGGGCGGCTGATTCGGAGCCGCACCGATGTGGGCGTCGTCATCCTGCTCGACCGGCGGGTGCTTTCGAAGCGTTACGGGCCGCTGGTGCTCAGCGGTCTGCCGAGAGCCGAGCGGGTGATCGGACCCTGGGCCGAAGTGCGGACCAAGTGCGAGGATTTTTTTGCGCGGCACGGGATTGGAGCATCGGTATGAACCTTCGCCCCTCGAAAATCGTCTGCGTCGGCCGCAACTACGCGGATCATGCCCGGGAACTGGGCAACGAGGTCCCGAAGGCCCCGCTCCTGTTCCTCAAGGCACCCAGCGCGCTCATCGGTCCGGGCGAGGCGATCGTATTACCGGAGGAGTCGGCCCAGGTCGAGTATGAAGCCGAGATCGGGGTGGTGATCGGCAAACAGCTGCATCGGGCTGGCCCGGAAGAGGCGGAGCAGGGGATTCGCGGCTTCGTGTGTCTCAATGACGTCACCGCCCGAGATCTCCAGAGGGCCGACGGCCAATGGACCCGAGCCAAGGGTTTCGACACGTTTTGCCCGGTCGGCCCGCGGGTCGCGGAGGGACTGCACTGGCAGGACCTCGAAGTCGTAGGCCGGGTGAACGGGGTTGAGCGCCAGCGCGGCAAGGCCGCCGAAATGGTATTTCCGATCCCGGCGCTGGTGTCTTACGTCAGTGGAGTGATGACGCTGTTTCCGGGCGACCTCATCGCGACCGGAACGCCGGCGGGGGTCGGGCCGCTGGCGCCCGGCGATGTCGTGGAGGTGGAAGTGTCAGGGGTTGGAGTGTTGCGGAATCCCGTGAAGGCTTTCAAGGGAGCTGCCCTTGCCGCGGCCTCCTGAGCTCTGGCTGCCGCGCCCGAGGCGGTGGTCTGCCTGGGCCATCGCGATCAGCGTGGGCCTACATGCCCTCCTTTTGCTGGTGAAGATCAACCCGCATCTGGTGCTAACTCGCCGCCCGCCCTCGATCATCGTCCTGCTTCCGCCCGGCGCCGAGGGCCGGCCCCAAGCGGTCGAGATGCGGTTCGAGGTGCCGGGGGGCGCATCCCAGCGGGGCCGCTCCGCGGGGGCCACTCCCCGGGAAGAGCCGGCTGCACCGACGCCCGAGGCGCCCCGAGTGGAGGAACCCGCTGCGGAGCCGGCGCCGGTGCTCATTCAGCCCCCGCCCGCCGAGCCGGCTCGCGCTCCTGGGGCGCCCGGTCCGCGTAACTACCGGATCGGACCGGCCCTCGGCGAAGGCAAGCTCTGGGTCCGTCCGCTTCCGGCCCCCCCGCAAGAGATCGCGGAAGCCCTGGTCCGAACCCACGTTCAACTAGTGGACAGCGCGGTGAGCGCGATCGTGCAGACCTACATTGACTCGGTACTCAATGCCCCGGCCGCGCCCGGCGCCGCGCTTCCGAGTTGGACGACCCAGATTCTCGGCAAGACCTTCGGGATCGACAGCAAGTTCATCTATCTGGCGGGCCTCAAGATTCCGAGCGCCGTGCTCGCCCTGCTGCCGATCAAGAGTGGTGGAATGACCATGGAGTACAGCCAGGCCAGCCGGCTCGCTGCGATTCGCGAAGACCTGGCCTATGCCGCCCAGCGGGCGGCCACCCTGGATGACTTCAAGCGCGCCGTGCGGGAGCTTCGGGCCGAACGGGAGCGCCAGCGCCAGCTGGAGCAAAACCAGCGCAAGCCGCAAGCGGAGCGAAAGGACACGACCAGGAAGGAGCCGGCCAAGCCGATACCGTAGGCATCAGCTATCAGCTATCAGCTTTCGGAGTACCGTTTCCCTCCCGATCACCGCCACCAGCTCGTTTACCGGCTCCGAAACCGTGGAACCGGTAAGGGCGACCCGAATCGGCTGCAGCAAATCGCCGAGCTTCATGCCCTCGGCCGCGATGCGCTCCTTGAGCGAGACGAGGATCCGCTCGCTGTCCCACTGCTCCTCGGGAATCGCCGCCAGCGTCTCGATGGCAATCCGAAGGCTCTTCGCGTAGCCCTCGCCCATCTTCCCGATCAGGTTGTGGCCCTTCTCATCGAGCTCCGCCCGGGCCGGATCGAGCCGGACCGCCACTTGTCTCGCCACGTCGAGGATGGTCCGGGAGCGGGCCCGTACCGCCTCGAGATACGGCAGCAGGTCATCGCGGGAGGGGAAGCCGACCCCCATCCGCTCGAGCTCCCGGGCCACCGGCTCGATCAGCTCACCGGGCGGGAGAAGCGAGAGATATTGGCCGTTCATCCACTCGAGTTTGGTGAGGTCGAAGACCGCCGGTTTTCCCTGGATGCCGTCGAGCGAGAACAGATCGATCAGTTCTTCCTGGGTCAGGATTTCGCGGTCCCCTCCAGGCGCCCAGCCGAGGAGCGCCAGGAAGTTGCGCATCGCGGCGGGCAGGATGCCGAGGTCCTGGTAATCGCCGACCGCGGTAGCGCCGTGCCGCTTGGAGAGCTTCTTCCCGTCGGGTCCCAGAATCATCGGCACGTGGGCGAACACCGGAGGCTCGGCTCCCAGCGCGCGGTACAGGGCGATCTGCTTCGGCGTGTTGGAGATGTGATCGTCGCCCCGGATCACGTGGGTGATCCGCATCGCGATGTCGTCGGACACCACCGCGAGATTGTAGATCGGAGTCTGATCGCTCCGCAGGATGATCAGATCGTCGAGATCCCGGCCATGAAACGCGATTGGCCCGTGGACCGCATCCTCCCAGGCGATGTCCTCGAGCGGCATCCGGAACCGGATCGCGAACGGCATTCCCCGGGCGAGCCGGGCGGAAACCTCCTCGTCGGAGAGCCGGTCACAGCGGCGGTCATACTTGAAGGTGTCGCTCCCTTTCGGAGCGGCTTTCCGCTGGGCCTCGAGTTCTTCCTTGGTGCAGAAGCACCGGTACGCCTGGTTGTTCCCGAGCAGCCGGAGCGCGTCGTTCCGGTGGCGAGTCACCGACTCGCCCTGGAAGAGCGGCCCTTCGTCCCAATTGAGACCGAGCCAGGAGAGCCCGTCCAGAATGATCCGGGTATGCTCCTCGGTGCTGCGCTCCTGATCAGTGTCTTCGATGCGGAGGACGAAGGTTCCGCGGGTCTTGCGGGCGTAGAGCCAGTTGAACAGCGCGGTGCGCGCGCCCCCGACATGGAGGTATCCGGTCGGGGACGGCGCGAATCGGACTCGGGGGGGGGAGGAAGTCATTCCGACCTAACGGAGTGG
>DATECI010000334.1:0-4142 GCA_035286985.1 Gemmatimonadales bacterium | reverse complement strand
CCACCTGGTCTACAGCAACCTGGGCTACAACGTCGCGGCGATGGTGATCGATGCGACGCAACCCGAGGGATGGCGGCACTATCTCGACAGCGCGGTGTACCGACCGGCCGGGCTCGGGGATACTTATGCCCGGGTTTCAGGGCTCGACCGCCGGCGCATTGCCATGCCGCACGAGCTGCATCCGGACGGCTCGTTCACCACAGCCACCTTCTTCAAGACCGACGCGACGATGAACTCGGCAGGGGGGCACCTTGCCACGCTGCACGATCTGGCCCGCTGGGTGGTGGTCCAGATGGACGGAGGGATCCTGGACGGAAGGAGAGTCTTCCCCGCCCCAGTCGTAGCCCTGAGCCACCGGATGATCGCGCCCCAGACGGTCGCTGCCAGCAAGCGCTTCACCTACTTCGACCGGGCCGGCTGGGGCGCCGGCTGGGACCTTGGCGGGTACGCGGGCGAGCCGATGGTGAGTCGCTTTGGCAGCTACAGCTCGATCCGCTCCCACCTATCCTTTCTTCCGGGCGACGGATCGGGGTGGTCGCGCAGGTCAATGGCGGCATGGGGATCACCGCCGATCTGGTGGCAGCTTTCGCCTACGACTTCGAGGCGGGCAGACCGAACGCGCGCGGGGCCGCCGAGCAGCGGCTGGAGGAGCTGGTGGCCCGGTTCAGCAATGCCCGCCGTCAGGTGGCGACGAGCGATTCGGTACGCGCCGCGCGGCAACGGCCGATGAGCCGGCCCTTGGCCGACTTTGCGGGCACGTACGAGCACGAGGCCTTCGGCAAGATTCGCTTCGAGCTACGCGGGAACACGCTGCACTATAGGTGGGGCGCGATCTTCGGGGCGGCGGAGATCTTCGACGCCGAAAAGCACGTGCTCCGAATCGAAATCGCCGGGAGCGGAAATACGGTGGGCTTCAGCTTCAGCGGCAGCGGTCCGGCGAGGGCCATCCAACTCATGGAGAGAACCTTCGTCCGGGCGGCACCGACCGGCGGGGCGAGGTGATTTCCGCACCGGGGTTTATGTTAGGACGGTACCCCTTGCCACTCTCGGAGGGACTGGATGATCCACGCCGCACACCCAGGTTCCGGCGCGGCGCGGCGCAGCGCTCTCGAGTTCCTCCTCCTCGTCTGCCGACGCGATTCCTCCGTGGCGTCGCTTCACACCGGCCTCCAGAGACTGCGAGAACAGGGCGGGAGCGGCGCCCTGCTGACCGTTACCGGCCATCACGGACTGCTTGGTCTGGTGCTCACGCGGCTCCAGCGTGAGGGAGTGCTGGGCGCGATTCCGGATTCCCAAACGAGGCTCTGGGAGGCCTCGTTGCGGACGTTACGCTTGCAGGCAGCCGTGTGGGACCTGGAGCGAGACCGGATCCTCGAACTCCTGGGGCGCTGCGGCCTGGGCGCGGTCGTGCTCAAAGGCGCCGCCCTCCGACTCACCACGTACCGGGAATCGGTGGAGCGGCAGTTCGGAGACCTCGATCTTCTCCTGCATCCGGAGGAGGTCAATCCCGCACAGGAGGCATTGCTCGCGGCCGGATACCGGCCGCCAAACGCCGCGAAACAAGAGGCCTACCTCCGGCATCACTTCCACCTGCCGCTGCAGAGTGCGGCAGGTTTTGTGGTGGAGCTGCATTGGGCGCTCATTCAGCCTGATTCGCCCTTCCAGCTGGATAGCGACGGATTCCTGCGCCGGGCCCGGTTGCATCCCCGCACGGCCGGGCCGCCGACTCGAGTCCCGGCCGTGGAGGACATGGTGTTGCACCTGGCGAGCCAGAATCTCGAAGATTCGTTTTCCCGGTTGCGACGGCTTGTGGACCTGGACCGCGTCGTCGCCGCCGAGGGCGGGCTGGATTGGCAGGCGCTCATGGACGAGGGGTACGCCGGCAATCTCGGCAACGTTTTGGCCCATTCGCTCACCCTGGCCCGGCGCCTGCTTGGCACAGAAGTCCCGCGGCAGATCGAGCGGCGCATTAGTCTGCCGCCGGTAACCCGGGTCCATATCGCCCTGCTGCGCCCGGTCCGCTCGGTGCTCGACCCGGCGGAACCGCGACGGGCAGCGGCCGATGGGTTGCTTTATCTCTGGCTGCTGTCCGGTGGACGTGCCCGTCTGGCTCATCTGGGTCGAGTGCTTCGGGAGGGCGGCGATCCCATGAGCTGGATGTGGTTGGGGCGCGCTGCGCCCGACGAAGGGCGGCCCCCCTGGCGGAGCCGGTTCGCCAGGATTCTTCGGCTGGCTGCCTACCAGCTCGCCCTCTACCTGGCGGCTCCTCTCGGGGGCCTCGCGGAGCTTTTGCGCAAGGGAAGCGGCGGTCGCGCGGCGGAGCTCCCTCGTGCGGGCGAGGGACGGACCAAGCTGAATTCCCAGGGCAGCGAATGAGAATCCTTTATTGGGCCGAGCTATTCCCTCCCTACGTGGGGGGGGCGTCGATCCTCGGGAGCAAGCTGGTGCCGGCCCTGGTCCAACGCGGGCACTCCGTGGAGGTCGTGAGCTCGCACCGAGGGCTGGACCTTCCCGACGAAGGTAATCTGGGTGGGATTCCAGTACACCGATTCGCCTTCTGGCACGCCCTCGCCGAGGGCAGGCTCGAGGAGGTCCTGACGTTACGCCGCCGGCTCGCAAGGCTCAAGGAGCGGTTCGCGCCCGATGTCATTCATCTGAACCTGACCGGGGCAAGCGGGGTATTCCACCTGCACACCAAGCGGGCCCACCCCTGTCCGGTGGTGGTCGCAGTACGTCTCGCGCCGCCACGGGGCCGGACGGGTGAGGGCTCCCTGGTGGAGCGGTTGCTCACCACGGCCACGTGGATCACGGCAAACTCGCTTGCAATCCTGAACTACGTCCGCTCCCTGGCACCCGGAATCGAGGCGCGCTCTTCGGTGATCTACAATGGGCTTGAACCGCCGAAAATGGCTCCGGAGCCGCTCCCCTTTAACCCGCCCCATCTGCTCGGGGTGGGCCACTTGGGGCCGGAGAAGGGGTTCGACGTGGCGGTGGATGCTTTCGCGCTCCTGCGGTCCCACTTCCCGGAGGCCCGGTTCTCGCTCGTCGGCGAAGGCTCCGAGCGTTCGGCGCTGGAGCAGCGGGTCAGGGAACGGGGGATCGCCGAAACGGTGACGTTCCACGGCCGGGTCGAGCCCGGAACGGTGGCCGCGCTGATGAATCAAGCGACGGTCGTGGTCGTCCCGTCCCGCTGGGAGGAAGCCTTCGGCCTGGTGGCGCTTGAAGCCGCGCTGCTAGAGCGGCCGGTAGTGGCAAGCCGGGTGGGAGGTCTGGCGGAGGTCATCCAGGACGGCGAGACCGGGTGCCTGGTCCCCCGGGACCAACCGGAGGCCCTCGCGACCGCGCTCGCCGCCCTGCTGACCGACCCACCGCTGGCGCGAGCCCTCGGCCGGAAGGCCCGCTCCCGCGCGCTGGAGTGCTTCGGCTGGGATCGCTACGTCAATGCCTACGAGTCGCTGTACCGCAGCTTGCTCGAGACCCGGGGGAAGAGCGGCGCATCTACCGCCGGCATGGACGGGGCCGGTGCCGGTGGAACGGGCTAATCGTGCGCATTCTCTTCTGGACCGGTTCGTTCTGGCCCCACATCGGCGGCGCGGACGTCATGGCCACCCGTCTGGTCGTCGCCCTGCGGGAGCGGGGCCACCAGGTCCTCGTGGTAACCGGAAGGTCCGACCCGGAGTTACCCGCAGAAGAGGGATATCACGGAATTCCGGTGCGCCGGTTCGACTTCTGGGAGACGCTGCATTCCGGGAGCCTGGAAGGGTTCGTAGCGATGCGCTCCGCCGTCGGGGCGCTCAAACGCGAATTCCGGTCGGATATCATCCACCTTGCCTTCCTCGGGCCGGACGTCATCTTCCATCTGGAAACTGCCCGAGCCTATGCGGCGCCGACGCTCGTAACGGTGCAGCAGGCGGGGATTCATGCCTGGGGGAACCAGCCGGATACCGTGCTGGGCCGGGCGCTTCGCGCCGCGGATTGGGCGGTCTATTGCTCCCAGGCGATGCGCCGCGAGATGGAGGGCGTGATCCCGGAGCTCGCCAGTCGTTCGTCGGTCATCCCGAACGCGCTCGATCCGCCGTCCGAGCAGCCCACTCCCTTACCTGAGGAGCCGCGGGTTCTTTGTATGGGCCGGATGGTCCGAG
>DATECI010000333.1:0-5859 GCA_035286985.1 Gemmatimonadales bacterium | reverse complement strand
GGGGGCGGGGGGGGGGAGGGGTGCGGGGCGACTTGGCGGTTAAGGCTTCCGCAACCTGAAGGGCTGCCGGGCGATCAGGTCTCCAGCGCCGGTCCGGGCCTCCAGCACCAGCGCCCGAGCGGCACCCGGAGCAGGGGGCCCGGGTTGGTCGGCCGGTGGCCGGACTCCCGGAAGGCGAGCACCTCCGTTCCCTGGCGATCGGCGCCCATCGGGTGCCACGATCCCATGCCGATTTCGAGGGAGACGGTGAGGATTCGACTGGCCAGGCGTCCAGCTGGGGTGCGGCTTTCGTTGAACGTGATGTCCGGGAGTGCGCTGAACGGGTGAGGCGGGTTCGGAGCGCCGAACGCCAGGGCAGCCGACAGGGCCGCCGGTAGCGGCAGTGATCGAGCCATGATGCTCCGGACTGAGGTAGTGGAATTCGCCGCTTCAACCTAGGGTTGCAACTCCGGCAAAGCAAAGTCGCAGACCGGAGTCCCCTCCATTCTGCGTCCAGCGGGATTCCTCGAGGTGGGCCCGGGTATGGGCATCCAGCGTTCCAGCGGCCGCGAGGGCGCCGTGCTCTGGCGCAACACTCTGCGGGTCGGCATCTTAGGCGGTCCCTCCCGGAGGCCGTCGCCCGCCGATGCCCGAAGCTGGTCGCCCGCCGGAGGGGAAATCTTCTATCGGAACGGGAATCGAGCGCTGGCGGCCGCGGTGCAGAGCACCCGCGACGGCGCGTAGCTTTGACCGGCTTCGGAGGTACCCATACGCCCGGACCAACACCATGATCCCGCAGCTGACCAGCCTGGAGCGGGACCACCAGCTGGCCGCATGACCGACCCCACCTCGCGCCTCGCCGCCGCCATCGCCGACCGGTACCGTCTGGAGCGGGAGCTGGGCCAGGGCGGCATGGCCACCGTCTATCTGGCTCAGGACCTACGTCACGAGCGGCGGGTGGCGGTAAAACTGCTGAAGCCCGAGCTGAGCGCCATCCTGGGGGGCGAGCGGTTTCTCAATGAGATCCGGGTCACGGCCAACCTGCAACACCCGCACATCCTGCCGCTCTACGATTCGGGCTCCGCCGACGGTCTGCTCTACTACGTGATGCCCTATGTCGAGGGTGAATCGCTGCGCGACCGGCTGACCAGGGAGACCCAGCTGTCGGTGGATGAAGCGGTGGATATCACCCGGGCGATCGCGGGCGCGCTCGACTATGCCCACCGGCACCGGGTGGTGCATCGCGACATCAAGCCGGAGAACATTCTGCTCCACGAGGGCCAGCCGACCGTGGCCGATTTCGGCATCGCGCTGGCCGTGACCAACGCCGGGGGCAGCCGGCTGACCGAGACCGGCCTCTCGCTCGGAACGCCCCACTACATGAGTCCGGAGCAGGCCACCGGGAGCCGGGTGATCGATGGCCGCAGCGACATCTATTCGCTGGCCTGCATGGCGTATGAGATGCTGGCGGGCGAGCCTCCCCACACCGGGCCGACCGCGCGGGCGATTATCGCGAAGATCGTGACCGAGCCGGTAGCCAGATTGACCCTGGCCCGGCCGACGGTGCCGCTGCACGTCGAGTCGGCGATCCAGAAGGCGCTCGAAAAGCTCCCCGCCGATCGGCCCCAGTCCGCCGCCGCCTTCGCCGACGCGCTGGCGCGCCCGGGCGCCGTTCCCACCCTCGCCGTCGCAGTACCCGAGGTGGCGCGCCGCACCCCGCGGACGGGCCGACTGGCCCTCGCCGCTGCCGGGATCGGGGGACTGGCCCTCGGACTGGGGGCTTCGCTGCTGTTGCGGCGGGCACCACCGGTCGAGAGCCTGGGACGATTCGCGCTGGAAGTCGCGCCGGTGACGGCGCTGGTCAACCCGTTCGCCCCCGAGCTCACCATATCGCCGGACGGACGGCTGATCGCCTTCGTCGGCCGCGGCCAACAACGCTACCAGATCTTCGTTCGCGCTATCGACGATTCCCTCCCCCGGGCGCTGGTCGGCACGGAAGGAGGATCCGGGCCCTTCTTCTCCCCGGATGGCCGCCAGGTCGGCTACTGGCAGCCGACTCGCTTGATGAAGGTCCCCGCGGAGGGCGGTGCGCCGACCGAGATCGCCGATAGCGCCGGATATTTTGCCGTGTGGGCGGATGACGGCTCGGTCATCTACACCGACCCCTTCTCCCGCTCGGTGCGGGTCGCCGCCCCGAATGGCGCCAAGCGGGAAGTCGCGCGCTCCGACACCTCGACGTTCCTCGGTCTCAGCCCGCTTCCCGGCAGCCGGACCGTGCTGGCCGTCACGCTCAGCGGCGGCCGGAACCGTACCGCGCTGGTGGCGATTTCGCTCCGCGACGGGACCATGAGGGATCTCGGACTTCCCAACGTCGCGATGGCGAAGTACGTGCCCTCGGGGCACATCGTCTACCAACCCCGGGTCGGCGGGCCACTCCAGGCCGCGCCGTTCGACGCAGGCGGGCTGCGCCTCACGGGTCCAGGCCAGGCGATTGCCCCGGCCGCGCGGATCGGATTCCGGGTCATCCCGCATTGGGACGTGTCCGCCAACGGTTCCATCGTCTACGTGAAGCCGGAGCCGTTTCAGCTCGTGCTGACCGACCGCGCCGGCCGCACCACCGCCCTCCGGGAGGATGCCCGCAACTATCACCACCCGCGGTTGTCACCCGATGGCCGTCGCGTGGCGCTCGACATCACCGATCCCGACGCGCGGGACCTCTGGATCGTGGATGTGTCCGACCGGACCCTGAGCCGGCTCACCGTCGGAGAGAGCGCCAACGATCCGTTCTGGAGTCCGGACGGGCGCACCATCGCGTACAGCTCCGCCCGGAGAGCCACCCGCGGCGTCTTTCTGCGCAGCGCGGACGGCAGCGGGGTCCCGGATTCGGTGCTCACCGACATGCACGACCGGTCCTCCGGCTCCTGGACCCCCGACGGCCGCGCCATCGTCTCTTCCACTTCGCGGCTGGCCGGGATCGACGTCGTGCCGGTCGCCGAGCGGGGGCCCGCCAAGCCGATCCCCGGCTCCCGCCCGACTGAGGCGTACCCCGCGCTCTCCCCCGACGGACGTTGGCTGGCCTACGTCTCGGACGAGAGCGGCCGCCCGGAAGTCTACGTCCGCGCCTTGTCCGGTACCGGAGGCCGTCGGCAAATCTCCACGGACGGGGGCACCGAGGCAGTCTGGGCGAAGGGTGGGCGGGAGCTGTTTTATCGGGAGGACGGCAGCTCGGGCAGCCGGCTCATCTCCGTCGTGGTGCGCGCCGACCCGACCTTCGACATCGTCTCACGGTCACCCCTCTTCGACATGGGCGACTATGTCGCAGCCGAGGACCACGCCAACTACGACGTGAACGCAAACGGCACCAAATTCGTGATGGTCAGGAGCCCCCAGGCTTCCGCGATCCAGCTCATCCAGAACTGGCCGGCGCAGCTCAGAGGTCCGGCGCGATCTCCTCGATGACCCGGAGAACACCGCAGCAGCCATGACGGATGGCGCCTCCCGCCTCACCACCGCCCTCGCCGACCGCTACCGGGTCGAGCGCGAAATCGGCCCGGGCGGCATGGCCACGGTCTATCTCGCCCGCGACTTCAAGCACGAGCGCCGGGTCGCGCTCAAGGTCCTCCCACATCGTGGTGATCCAGAACGTGCAAGAGCTGGTGCGGCGGGCGCAGGGATCGGAGCCGCGCTAGCCGAACGGTCCGCGAGGCCGGGGCACGCCCCAGGCAGGCAGGTTGTGAGCCATCCGGCGGGCAACGAGCTCCCGATTGCGCACGAACAGCACCAGGACCATCCCGGCCAGGAAGCCTCCTGCGTGGGCCAGGAACGCGATCCCTCCGCCCTCTTCGGAGACGACCGTGAGCGTGCTCACCAATTGCAGCAGGAACCAGTAGCCCAGCATGAAGTAGGCGGGCACGGCGATGGTGGTGATGAAGAGGCCGAGGAAAATCAGCAGGTGCACCCGGACCCGCGGGTAGAGCACGATGTAGCCGCCCATGACCCCGCTGATGGCGCCCGAGGCACCCACCATGGGAATCGGGCTGTTCGGAGCCGCGAAGCTCTGCGCCCCGGCGGCCAGAGCACCGCACAGGACATAGAACAGCAAGAAGCGAAACCGCCCGGTCGAGTCCTCCACGTTGTTCCCGAAGATCCAGAGGAACCACATGTTGCCGATCAGATGGAGCCAGCCGCCGTGGAGGAACATGGAGCTCAGCACCGTGCCCCAGGCCGGGAAGTCGCCGATCCGGCAGACGGTCTCGGCTCCGAGCCGGACCGTCATCCCCGAAGTGATGGAACCAAACAAGCGCCCGGGGATGACACCGTACTGGCAGACCGAGGCCTCGAGGAAAGGCGTCCGACCCATGCCCTGCACTACCACCCAGACCAGGGTGGTGACGGCGATCAGGGCATAGGTAACGATGGGGGTGGCGAGGGTCGGGTTCTCGTCCTTGTAGGGGAACATGATTGAATATATGGAAAGGACTGGGGAGCCAGGGAGCTAGGGCGGGTGGCGGAGCGATGGGGCGCAAGGCATCTTGAAGCATGCTTCCCAACTCGAGGCGACTGGTGCTGCCCCTCCTGCTGGCCGTCGGTTGGCCGAGCACCGGGGTGCTGGGCCAGGCGGCCCCGCGCCAGACCGCGGCCGGCGAATACACCCGCTATGAGCTGCTCGAGCCGGGCAGCGGCAAATTCCGGATCCTCTACGAGGTTTGGGCCACGACGCCGGGCGCCCGCTACTACTTCAACCCGATCCGCCAAGGCAGCGTGGCGAGCGACGAGGCGGTGTTCGATCGGGTCACCGGAGCGCCGCTTCGGTTCCAGGAGATCGACGGCGCCGCGGCCCGGGCCAGCGGCTTTGCCCAGGCCGACACCGGGACCCGCTACATCCGGGTGGAGCTGCCCCGGCCGGTGCCGCAGGACGGCGCGGTGCGGATCCTCATCGACAAGACTTACACCGATTCCAAGAGCTACTACAGGGAAGGCAACGAAATCGTCTTTGCCCGCTCCCTGGGCATCAAGCGGAATGCGGTGGTCCTGCCAGCGGGTTATGAGCTTGTCGGCTGCAACATCCCATCCCAGGTGCTGCGGGAGATCGACGGGCGGATTCTGATCAGCTTCATCAATGCGGGGCCCGACCCCGCGTCGCTGGTAGTGCGGGCCCGGAAGCTGGCGCCATGACGCCGAGCGGTCGGGCGGTCAGGGCAGGCGGGCGGGCGGTGGGCGCACTGGGGAGCTTCGCAATCCTCGGCGTGGGGATGCTTGCGGCCCAGCCGGGGCCCCGCGGCTCGGCGGCGCTCGGGTCCCGGCTCGCCGAACGGGCGGCCCAGACCCGGGAGATCGTGTACTTCCTCCGCCAACCGGAGACCCACGCGTTCGACTTGTATCACGACTACACCGAGACCCGCGAAGGAGTGGACAAGTATCTCAACGTGGTGCGGGCGGGGAGCACCGTGTCGAACCCTTCGGCGGTCATCCTCGACACCGGGGAGCGGCTCCCCACCGAGATCCTGAAAGGGGATGCGATCACCCGGGCCGGGCTCGATATCGGCGAGGCGGTGCGGCCGGAAATGGAAGTGGTGGTGATCCGGTTCCCCGCGGTCCGAAAGGGACAAAGCGTCCGGCTCCGGATCTCGGAGACCTACACCGACTCGGTTCGGTACCGGGTCGAGGGCGACGAGTTGATCTGGGACCGCGGCTTCGGCCGGCCCCAAAACGCGGTGGTGCTCCCGGCCGACTGGTATCTCACCCATTCGGCGGTCCCGGCCACCGTCTCGCTCACCCGCGACGGGCGGCTGCGGCTGGACTTCGTGAACCCTCGACTTGACGAGATTCAGGTCCTGATCGTGGCCCGACGCCGGGCAGGTGAGCGATGAGCGACCATGC
>DATECI010000332.1:0-2695 GCA_035286985.1 Gemmatimonadales bacterium | reverse complement strand
CCTGCAGCCCACCCTCGCCGAGCTCACCCGGCGGGACGCACCGTTTACCGGCGTGCTCTATGCCGGGCTGATGGTCGATCTGTCCGGCACCCCCCGTGTGATCGAGTTCAATTGCCGCCTGGGTGATCCCGAAGCGCAGGTTATCCTGCCCCGGATTGCATCCGGCTTGCTGCCAGCCTTTCAAGCCGCCGCCGCGGCCCGGCCGCTCCCCGGGCTCCGGATCGCCTCGGACTCCGCTGTCACCACCGTCCTCGCCGCGGCCGGTTACCCCGAAGATCCCCGGCGCGGCGACGTGATCACGATCCCGCCCCCGGATTCGCTCCCCGAGGGAACCCTGGTCTTCCACGCCGGCACCCAGCAGGACCAGCAGGGCGTGCTCCGCACCAATGGAGGTCGGGTCCTCGCGGTCACCGCGGTCGCACCCACCTTCGCAGGAGCCCAGGAACGGAGCCGGGCGGCGGCCCAGGCGATTCAGTTCGAGGGGAAGCAGTTTCGCAGCGATATCGGGTGGAGAGAAGCAAGGCGCATCGGAGCCGGGACTCGGGAGCTCGGGAGCTAGGGCTTCTGGCCCGCTGCCTGCTGCCCCCCTGCCCCTCTAGCTTCCTGTTCGTGCCCGAGCTCCCCGAAGTCGAGACTTTCGTCCGCGACATCAAGCCGAAGCTCCTCGGTCGCGGCTTCCTCGGGGTCCGGCTGTCGCACGATGATGTGCTGCGAGGCGTTTCCCGGCGCTCCCTCGTATCGGGGTTGCGCGGAGCCCGGGTGGCCGAGGTCTTCCGGCGCGCCAAGCATGCCGTGATCGTCACCGACCGGGGCAGGCTCGTGGTGCAGCCCGGCATGACCGGTTCGCTCGCGGTGCGATCCCTCCGGGCAGCGCGGAACGCCGACTACGCCGTGCTCCGAGTCCGGTTGGAGCGCGGCGATGAACTCATCTATCGGGACCCTCGCCGGCTGGGCACCCTGCTCTGGCTCGGTCCGCTGGGCTGGGAGGCGTATGACCGAAGCCTCGGCCCCGAGCCTTTGGAACCCGGGTTCTCACCGGCCGGATTGGGGCGCATCCTGGCGCGCTCCCGGGCCTCGGTCAAGAAAGTGCTCATGGATCAGCGCGCCCTGGCCGGCGTCGGGAACATCTACGCTCAGGAGGCTCTCTTCGCCGCCGGGATCGATCCCTCCAAGCCGGCCCGCGAGGTGAGCCCGAGCGCGGTTCGGCGGCTGCACCATCGCCTGGTCCGGATCCTTCGCGCCGCGGTCGCGGCCCAGGGCACGACGGTACGCGACTATCGCACCGGTTCCGGAGACCGGGGTCGCTTTCAATTCGAGCTCGAGGTGTACGGCCGCCAGGGCGAGCCCTGCCTGCGCTGTGGTGCCTCCCTCACCGCGACCCATGAAATCGATGGGCGGGTTACCGTGTTCTGCCATCGCTGCCAACGGTAGAGGCGGCTCGCCGACCCAGCTCCCGGTTCACCGTTGACCGTTCACCGGTTAGCGTTCACCGGTGCCCTTGCGCTACTCCAGTCTCGCTCCCCCCCTGATCGCCGGTGCGGCCGATCTCGACGGCCTGCGCCGCCGGGTGAAGGCGCTCGCCGAGCCGCGACCGGGTATCTACCGCATGCTGGACCCCTCGGGCCGGGTCCTCTACGTGGGCAAGGCCAAGCGGGTTCGGGGCCGCCTGCTCTCCTATTTCCATGCCCGTTACCCCGAAGCCAAGGCGGCCCGAATCCTCCACGCGGCCAGCGACATCGCCTGGGAGTATGTGCCGAGCGAATTTGCTGCCCATCTGGCCGAGTTGCGCGAGATCCGCAAATGGCGGCCGCCCTACAACGTGCAGATGAACCGGCGCCGGCGGGCGGTCTTTCTCCGGGTTTCCCTCGAATCCGCTCCCCGGATCACCAGGACCAGCCACCCGTCGAACGATGCGGCCCGTTACTACGGCCCGCTCTCCTCCCCGGCTCGAACCCTCGAGGCCATCCGGGTGCTGAACGACTTGCTCGAGCTGCGCGACTGCGCCGAGCGGATGCCGATGGTCTTCGCCGAGCAAGGCGATCTGTTCGGGATGCCCCGCCAGGCCGGCTGCGCCCGCCATGAGCTTGGTTTGTGCAGCGGTCCTTGCGCGGGTTTGGTGACCGCGCTCGGGTACCTCGAGCGGGTGGAGCAGGCCGTCGGTTTTCTCGAGGGCCGATCGATCGCCCCGGTGGACCGGGTGGTGGCCGAAATGACGGCGGCGGCCGGGCGGGCGGAGTTCGAGCTCGCTGCCCGCTGGCGAGAGCGGTTCGAGGCGCTGGAGTGGTTGCTGGCCGCCACTACCCGGGCCCGCGCGGCGGTCGAGCTCCTGACCTTCGTGTACCGGCAGCCCGGCTCGCATGGCGACGACCGGGCCTATCTCATTCGCCGGGGTGTCGTGCGAGCCGGCTATCCCTGGCCGGCCACCCCCATCGAGCAGGAAGCTTTCCGGAGCGTGGTAGCGGAGGCGACCGCCACCCCGGAGCCGCCCGGGCCGCTGCCTGCCGAGAACATTGACGAGATGCTGCTCGTGATGAGCTGGTTCCGACGCCATCCCGAGGCCCTACGCCGGACCACCCGCATCGAGGAGTGGCTACCGCCGGCACCGGCGCTGGCGGTAACGATGGCGGTGACCTAGTTTCTCCGGCGTGCCCTGGGGCGGCCGTCCGATCCTAAACCGCGATTGCGGGGGGGGGGG
>DATECI010000331.1:0-2415 GCA_035286985.1 Gemmatimonadales bacterium | reverse complement strand
ATCCAGGGGGGGATCTCCAGATAGCCCTCGTACCCGATATCGGCAACAACCTGCCAGCCCTGCGTGGCGCTGGTCTCCGCACAGCGGCGCACCGCGTCATCATAGGTTCCCTCAACGAGCTCCACGCGAGCCGCCTCCCGGCGGAGGCGGTCGATCCGGGCTGGAGCCGCGTGGGCCGGAATGAAAACCACCGCCGAGATCCCCAGCTGCCTGGCGGCCCAGGCCACCGCGCGCCCGTGATTGCCCGCGGTAGCTGTGGAGACTGTGAGCGGTCCGGGGCGCCGCTCGCGAAGCCGGTGGACCGCCCATGCCGCGCCCAGCGCCTTGAAGGACTGAATCCCGAATCGGGTGGACTCATCTTTCACGAGAAGCCCGCCGAGTCCCAGGGCTGCCGCCAGCCCGGGACACGCATAAAGCGCTGTTGGGGAGTAGCCGGGCAACGACCGGTGGAAGGCGCGCACGCCTTCCCGCCCCGGGTGAGCAACGACCCCGGGCTCGAAGAACGGATTAACTCGGGCACGCATCATGGGAAATCCCGCCGCCCTCCCAGCTCTACCACTTGCCCGGTGTTGCCGGCTTCGGCCTTGCGCAGCACCAGCTCCGCCGCCGCCAAATCTTCGATGGCCAAGCCGAGCGACTTGAAGATCGTGACTTCCGCCGGGCCGGTCCTGCCCTCAATCCGGCCCAGGAGGACATCACCCAGCTCCCCCACGATATGGGTCTCGGTAATCGCACCTTCGGCACGGGGAATGAGAAAATCACCGGCTTCGTTGATGGCGGATTCGAGCCGATCTACAACCAGCCGGCCCCTCACCACGGCGCGCGTATCCAGCTCCCGAGCCGACCGACTGCTCGAACCGACCGCATTGATATGGACCCCTTCGGCGAGCCAATCACCCTGAACAACGGGGGCTCGGGAAGCGGTAACCGTGCAGATGAGGTCCGCACCGCTGACCGCTTCCCGGGGACTTTCGGCGGGTTTGACGCTGATTCCGAGTCGATCGCGGGCCCATCGGGTGAAGGCGCGCACGCTTTCGGCCCGGGGACTCCAGACCCGCACCCGGCGGAGTTGCCGGACCAGCGCCATCGCCTCGAGGTGGGTGCGGGCCTGCACTCCGCTCCCCAGGAGGGCGAGCTCCCCCGCGTCCGAACGGGCCATCGCTCGAGTGGCTACCGCGGAGACCGCGGCGGTGCGAATAGCGGTGATGCTGCTGGCATCCAGGACGGCGAGCGGCACACCGGTGTCCGGATCGAAGAGCAGCACCAGACCCTGGTGAGAGTCCAGCGCCGTACCGGCATTCCCGGGAAACACCCCGATCGCCTTGAGACCCAGCGCCGGAGGGCTCCGGAGCTCGCCCGGCATCACTCCGAACACTCCCCGGCCCTCTGCCAGCCTCAATACGATGCGGAGGGGGAGCTGTGCAGATCCTGCACTCAACGATCGAAGCGCAGCTTCCATGGCCTCAATGCACTCTCCCATCGGCAGGAGAGTGGTCACCTCGGCCTGGTTCAGGATGCGCACGGGCATGAACCGGGTAATTTACCGACGAGAGGGGAGCCTGGTGCAGCGAATTCCCGCGGGTCTGGTTATCACCGGGGCCGGCGTCCTGCTGGTCGTCGTCGGGCTCCTGGTCTGGGGCGGGGCGTTCGGTTGGTTGGGACGGCTGCCGGGTGACATTCGTATCGAACGCCCCGGGATTCGGCTCTATTTCCCGCTCGTCTCAATGCTCCTCATTTCAGTCGTGCTCTCACTCCTCGTCTCGCTCGTGCGGCGGCTAGGACCCTGATCTGGCCCGACCGCCCGCCTCCCAGCTCATTGCCCCCACCGGGTCCGGGTCGGCGGAAGAGCGTAACCAGCTCCGGAACGCCCCGGCTTGGTCCGGGAAGGTGCCCGAGGCCATATTTCGGAGGTGGAAGGGGCGGTAGCTCAGCCGGGAGAGCGCCTGGTTTGCAACCAGGAGGTCACGGGTTCGATTCCCGTCCGCTCCATTCACCAACCCGCTTGACGGAACGGAAACAACCGGAGATACTTCCCGGCGTTATGGAGCCCATTATCCGGCAGCAGACTTGGTGGCCCTGGCGCGGTTGGTTCCGCGGTGGGCCGGGGTGCGCATAACACAGCCGTAAGAAGCGCGATCTCAGAAGCCCACCGCCGACGCGGTGGGCTTTTTCGTTCCCGAACCCGATAGGACCGAATGATCATCGTCCTGAAGCCGGATGCCACCAAGGAGCACGCCGAAGAATTGATGCAGCGCATCGCGGCCCTCGGCCTGCGCCCGTTGTACATGCCCGGCCAGGAGCGGGTGGTGCTCGGCGCGCTGGGCGATGAGCGGGCGCTGGAAAGCCTTCATCTCGACAGCGACCCGATGGTCGAGAGCGTCAAGCCGATCCTGGCGCCGTACAAGCTGGTGGGAC
>DATECI010000330.1:0-3958 GCA_035286985.1 Gemmatimonadales bacterium | reverse complement strand
AACAGCACCCACAGATTACCCAGATTGCCCAGAAGGAATGGTATTGGGACTGATGAGTCGGTGTTTCGCAGCGTACATTGAGGTGGTCTTTGACTGGAGGGTGATGCATGAGCCGAGGGTATTTCGTGGTGGCGCTGCTCGCGGCCGGGTGCCGCCAGGAGGCGGAGATCGACCTCGCGCGCTACGAGCTGGTAGACCTCTCTCACGGGTATAGTGCCTCGACGCTCTACTGGCCCACGTCGCCAACGGCGTTCCAGCTCAGTCCGATCCACGTCGGTCTTACTCCGGCCGGCTTTTTCTACTCGGCCTACACCTTCTCCACGCCGGAGCACGGGGGGACCCATCTCGACGCGCCGGTGCACTTTGCCGAGGGGGCGATTCCGGTCGAGCGGATTCCGCTGGAGCAGCTCATCGCGCCGGCAGTGGTGATCGACGTGACTGCCCAGGCGGCTTCCGACCCCGATTACCGACTCACGGTTCAGGACGTGGAGGGGTTCGAGGCCGGGAATGGACCGATTGGCTCCGGCACGATCGTACTGGTTCGAACCGGATGGAGCGGCCGGTGGGGCGATCGCAAGGCCTATTTCGGCGACGACACTCCGGGAGACGCGTCGAAGCTCCATTTTCCCGGGTACGGAGCGGAGGCGGCCCGGCTGCTGGTCGAGGAGCGAAAAGTGGCGGCGCTGGGAATAGACAGTCCCTCGGTGGATTACGGGCCGGCGCTCGATTTTCCGGTGCACCGGCTCGGAGCGCCGCTCGGAGTGCCGAACTTCGAGAATCTCACCAACCTGGACCGGCTCCCGGCTACCGGGGCCGTGGTGGTTGCGCTACCGATGAAGATCGAAGGCGGATCGGGGGCGCCGCTGCGGGCGGTGGCGCTGGTGGCGAAACGGTGAACGGCGAACAGTGAACGGTACCCGGTGAAAGCGAGGGTTCTGGTCGCAGTCTGCGGTCTGGCCGCGCTGGGACCAGAGCGGCAGGCGCAGCCGGGTTCCATCGCGATCACCAACGTCACGGTGATCAATCCGGCGGACACCGGCGCGCCGCCGAGGAACCAGACCATCCTGATCCGGGATGGGGTGATTCAGGAGGTCGGGCCGGCGGGCCGGGTTAGGCTGCCGAGGGACGTGCGACAGGTGGATGGCCGGGGGAAGTTCGCGATTCCCGGCCTCTGGGACAGCCACGTGCACTTCATGAATACCGGGCCCAGTGCGCTTCCGCTTTTGCTGGCGCACGGGGTGACCACGGTGCGGGAGATGGGTGGCTATCTCGACAGCACTCGGGCCTGGCAAGCGCGGATGGCCGCCGGGTTGCTTGCGGGACCGCGAATCATCACGCCGGGGCCGCTGCTGGAGAGTTCCCGTTATCTGCAAGGGGTGCGGGAGCGCAGCGCACAGCCAGGACAGGAGCAGCTCGCCGCCAGGGTGCTGCCTTACCGGATGGGGGTCGAGGATGCCGAGGCGGCGCGAAGGGCAATCGACTCCCTGGCCGCGCTAGGCGTGGATTTCGTCAAGTTCCGCACGGTGGGGTCGGCCGAGGGGTACTATGCCCTGCTCCGGGAGGCGAAGCGGGCCGGGGTACCGGTGGCGGGCCATGCACCCGGAGTGGTTGGGCCGGAGACCGCGAGCGACTCGGGCCAGGCGGACCTGGAGCACGCCTTCTTCCCGCCCTTCACCTCCTTACCGCCCGAACGACGCGACAGCCTGATCGAGCGCCTGGTGCGGAACGGCACCTGGTACACCCCGACGCTGGTGGTGAGCCAGGCGGTGACCCTGTCGGGTGATTCGGCCGAGCGGCTGATCTTCGGCGCCCGAGCAACGGAGCTGGACGAGCGCCGGCGCTACGCCTCGGCGTGGCTGCTGGGCTGGTGGCGGATGCAGGTGGACGAGCGCAAGGCCGACACCAGCTCGGCGCGGGCCCGGGCGGTGCAGGAGATGTATCGGAGCAGCCTCGAGGATGTGCGCCGGATGCAGGCTGCCGGGGTGCGGCTTTTGGCGGGAACCGATGCCGGATCGGTGCTGGTCTACCCGGGCTTCAGTCTCCACGAGGAGCTGGCTCTCCTGGTGTACCGGGCCGGGCTGTCTTCCCGGCAGGCGCTGCGGGCCGCGACGATCGAACCGGCCCGGTTTGCCCGGCTCGACGACCGGTTCGGTACCATTGCCCCGGGTAAGGTGGCGGATCTGGTTCTGCTCGATGCCGACCCGTTCGCCGATATCCGGAATACCCGGAGGATTTTCGGAGTGGTTCAGGCGGGGCGGTGGTTGGGGCGGGGGGAGCTAGATCGGATGCTCCAGGTGATCAGGACTCAGGATTGAATGGAGCGGGAGGTAATGTGGGATTGCGTGATGATAGCTAATTAGCTATCATCACGTATGCGGGATAAGCCTTTGGGAGTCAAACTGTTGGGAATCGCCAGGAGGAGGGCCGGCCTAAGCCAGCGGCATCTTGCTAAGCGCGCCGGTACGGCCCAGTCGGTGGTTGCGCGAATCGAGCTGGGCGAAACCAGCCCGACCCTCAGGACCCTCGATCGGCTGGTCGGGGCAGCCGGATTCGAGCTCGAGCTCGGACTCAGCCCCAAGCCGGTTGCCGATCCCCAGCTCCTCGACGACGTCCCCCGGATTCTCCGGCTCACACCGGAGGCCCGGCTGCGCGAGATCGCGAATCTGAGCCGGTTCTTCGGCGCGGCGCGCCGTGCCTAACCCGGCCCCCCCTGCCCCGCTCGACCCCGAGCTCCTGATCCGGACCCTGGCCCGGCATCGGGTTCAGTACGTCTTGATCGGCGCGCTAGGGGCCCGGATGTACGGGTTTCCCCGGGTTACCGCCGACGCGGACATCACCCCGGCCCGCGACCCGACCAATCTCGAGCGACTCGCCGCCGCGCTTCGCGAGCTGGACGCCAAGGTCTACACTGAAGCGATTCCCGAGGGGCTCGGCTTCGACTGCACCCCCGCGATGCTCTCCCGGGCCGAGACCTGGAACCTGGTGACCGGGGCCGGCCGGCTTGACGTGACTTTCCTACCGTCGGGCACCCGGGGCTATGTCGACCTCGCCCCCTTTGCGGTGCACTTCGAAGTGTTCGGCGAGGATCTGCCAGTGGCCCGGCTCAGCGACATCCTGCGCTCCAAGGAGGCGGCCGACCGGCCCAAGGACCGCCAGGACGCCCTGCTGATCCGGGAAATGCTGGCTCGGGAGGGGGGGGAGGGCGGGGAGCCGTGATCTTCGTGGACTCCGACATCCCGATGTATCTGGTAGGAGCCGCCCATCCGAACAAGGAAGCCGCCCGCCGGCTGTTGGAGCGAGCGATCGGCGCCGGCGAGCGGCTGGTCACGGATGCCGAAGTCCTTCAGGAAATCCTGCATCGGTATCACGCCATCCGCCGGCCCGATGCGATCCAGCCGGCGTTCGACGCGCTTCTGGGCGTGGTGGACGAGGTCTTCCCGATCGAGCAACCGGATGTCGAGCGGGCCAAGGCCCTCATGCTGGGGACGCCGGGGCTCTCGGCGCGGGACGCGGTGCATGTTGCGGTGATGAGGCGACGGGAGATCGGGGAGCTGTTGAGCTTCGATACTGGCTTCGATCGGATCAGCGGGATCGAGCGAAGGGGCTGACCTCGACCTGGTGCAGGATCGTGGTGGCTCCGACACAAGAGTGCGTCAGGCCTATCCCGGGCGAGTGTCCCGTCGAGGCCGGCAGTACAGTGAAATCAGCGCCTCGACCAGCTCGGATTCAGCGCCGCCTGGCTGGTCAGCCGGGTCAGCCCGCCGCCATCCGCGCGAATCAGGAAAACCGCCTCGGACCCGTCGCGGGCGGAGATGAAGCCGAGCCGGCCGCCATCGGGGGCCCAGGTGAACTGTCCGTCGAACTCAGGCCCGCTGGTGAGCCGGGTGCGTTTACGGCTGGCAAGCTCGAGCACCTCGATGTCGTAGTTCTCCCCGCGCACCGCCTGGAACGCGATCCG
>DATECI010000329.1:0-7999 GCA_035286985.1 Gemmatimonadales bacterium | reverse complement strand
CGAAGATCACGGAGCTTCATGCCGAGGCAAAGTACCACTCCTCTGGCCCAGCCGGCATTTCCACCGTAGTCTATACCCTTCCTTCGCCGCGTCGCCCATGAGTGGCTCGACCCAATCGCTGAACCTCGGCGTGCTCTCCCGCCGGAAGCGCATGCTGCTGGCCCTCTGGTTCCTGGCCACGCTGGGGCTCGGCGCATGGGGCTACTACCACTACGAGGTCGTCAACGGCGAGGGCGTCTCGGTCTGGACCGCGCTGTATCACTCGGCCCAGCTCTTCATCCTCCATGCGCCGCATTTCGCCCACCCGGTCAACCTGCCCTTGGAGCTGGCGCGCTGGTCGGCCGCGATTCTCTTCGGGGGTACCGTCTACCAGATCGCCCGGCAGCTCTTCCCGCGCGAGTTCGCCGCGCTCCGGTGCTGGCGATTCAGCGGGCATGTGATCATCGGTGGGTTGGGTCGCCGGGCCCTGCAATGCGTCCGGTGCGAACGGAACAAGCCAAAGGGAAGGCGCCGCAATGTGGTGGTGATCGACCGCTCGCCTCCGGATGATCTGGGAGCGGCGAGCGCTGCGCTCGGCGCCCAGATCATCGTCGGCGACGTGAACGACCCGGCCGTGCTCCGGGCGGCGGGCCTGCGCCGGGCTTCCGAGCTCTGGGCGCTCTGTGGGGAAGACAGCGTCAATTGCGAGACCGCAGTCCAGGCGGGAGCAGTATTGGACCGGTTCCGCCGCCGGGGCGGACGCCCCCCCCTCGAATGCAATGTGCACCTGAGCGACATCGACCTTCGGGTCGAGCTGCAGCGCTACGCCGGCCTCGCCGCCCAGGGGGCTCCCTTGGCGCTCCGGTTCTTTGATCTTTACGACACCGAGGCCCGCCGGGTGCTGCTCGAGGACCTCCCTATCGATCACGACCGAATCGCCGCTGCCGAGACCCGCCGGCCCCATCTCGTGATTCTCGGCTTCGGCCGGATGGGGCGGTCGCTGGCGGTCCGGGCGGCCAAGGTGGGCCACTTTGCGAACGGGGTCGGGAACCGCGGCCTCCGACTGCGGATTTCGGTGATCGATCGCGTCGGAGGACCGGGCGAATCGGCCCTGCTGTTCCGGTACCCCCAGTTCCGGGAGGCGTGCGAGCTCGATGTGCACACCTTGGATATCGAATCTCCCGCGGCTCGGCGGCTGGTGGAAGCGTGGTGCTCCGATCCGGCCTCGCTCACCAGCCTGGCGGTTTGCTTCGATGACGAGGCCCGCGCGGTCGAAGTCGCCCTCCGGCTGCTGCCGGCGCTTCAGTCCGACGCGGTCCGGGTGGCGGTGCGGATGGCGCACCGGGCCGGCCTGGGCAACGTGGTAGACCGGGTTTGGGCTCATCCGGGCAGCAAAGCGAGGGTCCGGACCTTCGGCAGGCTCGACGAAGGCTGTTGCGGAGCCGCCCTGGACGATACCCAAACCGAATTACTGGCCCGGGAGATCCACCAGGATTTCGTCCGCCACCGGTTGGCGGAGGGAGGCCGCGATCCGGCCGACCGGAGTCTGACCGACTGGGCGGCCCTCGATGAAGACCTGCGCGAATCCAACCGGCAGCAGGCCGACCACCTCGTCATCAAGTTGCGCACCATCGGATGCGACCGGGTCCTGGTGGACGATCCGCGGCCGGCCGTCGAGCGGTTTGCCGCCGAAGAGGTGGAGCTGCTGGCCGAGATGGAGCATGCGCGCTGGAACGCCGAGCGATTCCTGGCCGGCTGGCGGCTGGGCGAACGAAGCGTCGAGGGCCGCACCAGTCCGTATCTCTGCGAGTGGGAAGACCTTCCCGAGCCGGTGCGAGACTACGACCGCGCCGCGGTGCGGGCCATTCCGAAACTTCTGCAGGGAATCGGGTTGAAGCCGGTCCGGCGCTAGGCCGGACTCCTCAGGAGAGCCTTGCCAGCTTGTACTGCCGCCTGATCAGGGTGGGCGGAATCGCGTTTACGATCGCCTCGTCCAGCACCCGGTCTTCGGGAAGCTGATCCCGGAACGACACGATGTCGCGGTGCAGCCGGAGCGCCTCGATGGTGGCCGGCGCCCATTCATAGCCTTGCAGCAGGCGATCCCGCAGCCAGATGTCGTGCTCGATCTCCATGAGCCGGTCGTGCTCCTCGGGAGTGAACCCCACTTCGGGAGGATGGCGCTGGTCTTCCGGGGTGAACCGCACGATGCGATATCCCACCTCGAGCAGCTTGGCATTGGTCAACCGGGCGGTGAACCGGTTCCTTTCCTTTTCCGCCTCGGTCAACTCGGCGTAGGGGCGCATCATCGGGTGCAGCTTTTGGGCGTCATTGCGGGGAGTGCCGAACCGCCAGCCCTCCGCGGCGCGCACCTGGTACCATCCGGCGTGGCACGCCTCGGCCAGGGCCTCGATGACCGGCTGCTCCAGTTCTCCCTCGGCCACCTGCTGCCGGAAATCGCCAGAGACATGGGAGCGCAGCACCTCGGGGCCGGGAAGGGAGGCCGGCTCGAACCGGGCCCCGGGCCGGCTGGAAGTCACCACCATCTCCATGGACCGGGCTCCGTGGAGGTACTTCTCCGCCCGAAGAAAGCCGCGAATGACACTGGTGCTCACCGCGGCCTGGCCGGTTCCCGGATCGATCAGCTGGCGAAAATGGCGCTCCAGCAGCACCCGGAGCAGGATGGCCCGGCGGATCAGATGGGCCGGATCGTGATCGCCCGGGTTAGGCCCCTTGATGTTGAGCGAGCCGCGAAGCCGGCCGACGAAATCAGGGCCTTTCTTCTGCTTGAATTCGTCGCGCACCGCTTCCACCGGGTGATCGGTCCGGTCGAAGCTCGCGAAATCGAAGCAGGTGCCCCCCGCGAACACGAAGATCGCCCGGCCCAGGTGATGGAGCTGGGGGCCTTCCCGGAACACGGCGTCCTGCATCGGGGCCAGGAACGGCTCGAGCCAGCGGAGCCCCCCGCTGTCGAATTCGTCCCAGAAGACCAGCGGGATCTGGCCGAGGAGCGACGAGTCGCGGGCCTGGTGGAAAGCGGCATGAAGCTCAGCCACGTCCGTGAACTGGGCCAGGTTGAATTCGAGGGTGGCCCGCTGCCCTCCGAAGAGGTCCGCGGCGAGCTGCTTGATTGCGAAGGATTTGCCCGATCCCGGCTGGCCGAACACCGCGATCGACAGCGGCCGGCGGTCCTGGGGATTCTGCTGGTACGACAGGATGAGCCCGCGAATCGAGTTGATGCGCTCGATCTCTTCCCGATCCACGGTGAGATAGTCGCCGTACCGGGCCTTGGGCGCGGCCGCCAGAGCAGCGTTGGGGCCCCGCAGCACGACCTCGGTGCCTTTGGCCGCCAGGTATTCGGCCCCGACCCCGGCCAAGTCCCGGACCAGATCGGATTGCTGGGGCGGCTGCTCGCGGAGCACCGGATCGGCAAGCACCTGGTGCGGGAACGCGGTGAAGTAGGCCGCGGCCGGCTCCGGGCGCTTGCCGTTCTGGTCCGGAAGCGGGTGGTAAGCGGCCGCGATGCCCTCGAGCGCCGCGTCGGCATCGAACCGGTTGGAGCCGCCTCCGGTTTCGTGGCTCCTCCGCACTGCGGCCAGGGCCCGCCCCTGGGCAATGAAGAGAGGGTAACTGCCCGGATCGCAAAGGTGCCGGGCAACCGCCGCGATGAGAATCGACTGGGCCCCGAACGTCCGGCCCGGATTCTTCGCGTTCCAGTTGCCCTCAAGTTCCTCGGGGTGATAGAGAAACCGCTCGAACCGGGCCCGGTCTCCCTGCTCCCGGCAAAAGCTCGCCACCCCGGCCGCGCCGAACTGCACCAGAACCCGGCGGCAACGGGCCAAGTCGAGGGCCGAGTCCTTCTCCTCGAGCTCGCGGACGGTTTCCTCGATCGTGAGATCCCAGGAAAGCGAGTCCGAAATGGCGGCGGAGCGGGCCCGTAACGCATTCACCGAGACGAGCACGGTGAGCCGGTCGGCGAATCGCTCGACCAGCGCGTCCCAGAGAGCACCCTCGGCGATCGGCACCGAGAGCTTGAGCAGGACCGCCCCGGGGCCCCTGCTCTCGGGCATCAGGGTGGCGGGCCAGAGCTCCGGCCTGGACCGGAAATCCATGGCGAGGTCGTCCAGCACTAGCACATCCGGATCGGGGAGCTCTTCCTCATAGATTCGTGCTCCGGCCGCCGCCCGTTCCGACGGCGGCTCGCAACCCAGGAACTGCTCGACCCTCCATACCTCGGCTTTGTCGCCCCGGGCCCGGGGATGGGGAGACCAGATGGTGTAGGCCTTCCGAGTCGGGGCATCAGGAGCCGGGGCGGCGATGCGAGCCTCGAGATCGGAGCAGGCCAGGGCAATAAGGTCCCGCAGATACCAGGCTCCCCCGCCGCGCTCTTGCAGCAGGGTGTGAGGCACCGTCTCGCGGTAGTGGGCCGGGCCGCGGGGGCTCCGGACCAGGTTGTAATCCCGGATCAGATCGCCCGTCACGAGGATGGTTTTCATGATCCAGACGGGTTGAGTTGGGGTTCTTCCGTCCCGAACTCAACGGAAGAACTCGCCGGAAGCGTCCGGCGAATGCTCAGAAGTACGTCCCCGACATGGAGTTGGCAAGACCTACTTCTGGCAGACTGCTTGCACTCCCGCCTTGCATGAGACGCGCCGCTCTTGCCACCGTCCTCTGGAGCCTGGTGCTCTGCGGGAGCACTCGGGCCCAGGTGCCCCCGAACTGGCGCTGGACCACCGGTGCCGGGCTCGGGGTGTTCCTCGGCGCCGGTGAAATCGGACGCTATCCGAATGCCACCGGCGGCCATGAGGATCTGGTGGCTCGGCTGGATGCGGGTATCGGGCTGGGATTTCAGGCCGGCTTGGAGAGCCGGTTCGGCGGACTGGAGCTGCGGGGGTTGGGAACCAGCAGCGCGGTCCAGGTAGAAAACGAATACGGGGTTCGGTTTCCCCATCACGGCGGCCGGCCGTTCGCGTGGACCGGAAACCTGCTCCTCTATCCCCTGGCTCCGTTGCAGCGACCCGGAGGAGCCCTGCGGCCTTTCCTCACGGCCGGCTTGGGCGGGCTCCTCATGTCCGTGGATCTGGACAACGTGAACGACCAGACGCTCTACCATTCGTTTCACTGGAGCCTGGGCGGTGGGGTCCGGATTGCGACCAGCCCGGAGGACGTTCCGTCCTGGACCCCGACGTTCCTCGAGCTCCGGGTGGTCCGAATGCGGGTTTGGCCGAATGGGCCGCTCGAGGGATTTGGCATTGTGGCGGCGACGATCGGTCTTGGGATGCGGCACTGACCCTGGGTTTCTCGAGGGAGCGCGTCAGTGTAGTGTCGCCCAGCCCCGGTTCATGATGCCTACACCTCAGGGCGGCGAGCGGGCATTTCGTGGCAGGTCTCGCAGGATCCCGGGTAGTGATCGGTCGCCTGCTGCCGGTGGCATACCGTGCAAACCTGCGGCGACCACCGGGTGATGGTCTTGACCTGCTCGTGACAGGCGACGCATCCCCCATGTACATCGGCGGTGTGGATCTCCAGGGGACTGGTGCGATGACAACTGAGACAGGAGCGCTCCGCCTGGTGGTGGCACCCCGCGCACGCCCCCGGCGAGCCGAGCGTCGTGCCGCCATGACGATCGAGCGGGGTGTGGCAGCTGGGACAGCCTAATCCTCCTCGCACCACATGGGGCGCGTGGTCGAACGGCCGGCCTTGGAACGACACCCGGGTCCGCTCGATCCCGGCGTGGCAGCTCAGGCACTCGCCCTCTCCGACTGGCGGGCCCAGCTCGAGTACCGGCACGGTGTAGGGAAGCGCTCCCCGGCTCACGGCCTCGCGAACCAGGGTGACCGCCGCGCGGAGCAGCTTGTCCGCATAGGCCATGTTGTGGGCGGCTTTCCCCAGCCGAACCAGGTCCAGGTTCTCCTCCGCCAGGCGGACCAGGCTGTCGGCAACCGCCCGTCGGCGCAACGGAACCGCCCCCACTCTGGCCCGGGCACCGGCGACAACCGGCTGCACCTGGCTGAGCCTGCGCTCCATGCTCCGCTGCCACGACGGCAACATGTTGGCGTACCGGATGCCATGGCAGGCCAGGCACGAGGCCTCGCCCGCCACCCGAACCCGCTCGTGTCCGCGCACGTTGGTCGACATCCCGTGGCAGCCGACGCACGACACCCGGGCCAGGAACATCTTGCTCGGGGTGTTCTCGGTTTCATGGCCGCCCATGCCCGCAAAGAGCCGCCGCTGCGCATCGTGCGTCTGGGAGTGACAACTCCGGCAGTCCAGTTCGAACGTTTTGTTGAGCGAGACCACGCGGTGCTCGATCGGGGTATGGCACTGGGTGCATTCCACATTCTTTTCGGCGATGTGGAGCCGGTGGATTAGCGCGGTGTTCTCAAACTGGTCCAGCCGCTCCGGCTCGTTGTGGCAGTTGAAGCACCGGGCCCGTTCCGCGGAGCCCGACCCCGCCGTCATTTCGCTGTGGCACGAAACGCAGGAGACCCGGTGCTGGACGTACTGCGCATGTTCGACGACAACCCCGGCCGTTGACTCGACCCGAGGGGGAAACGGGTGGCACCCGGTGCATCCTGCGAGGGGAGCTTCCGGCGGACGATCCTTGAAATGGCACAGGAAGCAGGTGACCTCCGTCACCGCGAGATGCGCTCCCTGTACGATCTGGGAGTGACAGCTGGTGCAGCGCAACTGCTTGCCGCGCCGGAGCTCTCCCAGGTGTTTGGCGTGATCGAACTGGACCCCCAGGTAGTCGACCGCCCCCTCCACCTTCCGCTCCGAGTGACATCCCGACCGCAGGCATGCCGCATCCTCGATCTCGGCCCAGGGCTTCACGCCGTAGGCCCCCGTGACGTACTTGACCACCTGGTTGGCGGCCTGAAGCTTCCCCATCGCCTCTGCCTTGATGCCCGGTGCGTAGTGACACTTGATGCACGGCACATCTCGGTGAGACGAGCCGGCCCAGGAGTCATAGTAGGGCTGCATGATGTGACAGCTCTTGCAGAATCCCGGCCGGGCGCTGTACTCGATGAACCCCACCGTAGTGACGGCCAGCAGGATGACCCCCAGGATGGCGAGCGGAATGAGGACCCGCAGCAGTCGCGGGATGCGCTGCCGCCATCCGGCCGGAGCCGTCATGGCTTCTCGGCTCTCCCCTCCAGATGCCGCAGGGCCAGCCACGCCATGGCCAGGGCGCCGAGGGCGAGAAACCACACGGGCACGAGCAAGAGCTTATGCTCCCACCGTCGCTCTTCCGCCGCCGCCGCCATTCCCCGCAGATCGCGCGAGATGGAGCGCACCCGCCGATTCAGCTCCTCGAGCTGGAACGGATCGAGGCTGTGTTGGGCCTTGGCAAGCTGGAGGTAGGCGGTGAGCGCGGTTTGGTAGCGGAACTGCGCGTCGCCGGCAGACCGTCCCGCGTGGGTCAACTCTGTCAGGGCGCGCTCCGCCGCGCGCAAATCCGCCGTGGCCCGGTTCACGTCCTCCTGGATTTCCAGGCCCAGGGTACGGGCCCGACTGCCGGTCTCATGACATTTTGCGCAGTCCGAAGCGATGCTGTCGAGGGGCACTCGCTCGGTGTCGTGATTGCTGTGGCATCCCAGACAACCGGCGAGCTTGCCGGCGCGGGCGGCCTGGCCGTGGGGGCCACGGTCGAAAGCCTCACCCGCCAGCCGGTGACACCGGCTGCATACGTTGGCGATCTCGGTCACCGTCGGCGGGAGGGCGGAATGAGAGCCGTGGCATCCCAGACAGGTCGGCGCCGCGAAATTCTGCTTCTGTAAGAGCGCGACGCCGTGCGCGCTCCGGCGGAACAGCTCCACCTGGTCGGTCGGGAGGCCGTATTGTGGCATCAGCCGCACGTTCTCGTGGCAGTGGGCGCACGTGGCCGGGATGTTGGTGGGGTAGACCGAGCTCCGGGCATCGTCCGGCCGCAGGATGGTGTGGGCATCGTGGCAGTCGCTGCAGGTCGGAGCGTTCAGGTCGTGCTGCTCCAGCAGTAGCCGGCCATGGCGGCTGGTCCGGA
>DATECI010000328.1:0-2027 GCA_035286985.1 Gemmatimonadales bacterium | reverse complement strand
AGCGGTCGGACTCCGATACACTGCCGGTATCGACCGGACCATCTGACCGCCCGACCGCCTGACCGCCTTTGCAGGCCCCCAGAACCAGGAACGCCCCCCATACGTAATTCGCTATCATTCCCGTCCCGTTCTTCGATTCCGGAGTTGCCATGCTGCGCTGCGAGTCGCTCACCCAGACCTATCTCTCCGGCGGCCGCCCGCTCACGGTGCTGAACGATATCACGTTTACCCTTGCGCGCGGCGGGTTTCTCGCGATCCTGGGCCCGAGCGGTAGCGGCAAGACGACCTTGCTCGGGTTGCTCGCCGGGCTCGATCGCCCGACAGCCGGCCGGGTGGCGCTGGACGGGCAGGACCTCGGCGTCTTGAGCGAGGACCAGCGGGCCCGGCTGCGGGCCGAGAAGGTCGGATTCGTTTTCCAGTCGTTCCAGTTGATTCCAACCCTCACTGCGAAGGAAAACGTGCAGGTGCCGCTCGAGCTTCGCGGCGAGCCGGCCGAAGCGCGGGCCCAGGAGCTGCTCGGGCGGGTCGGAATCGGCGATCGGGCCCACCACTATCCCGCCCAGCTCTCCGGGGGAGAGCAGCAGCGGGTGGCGTTGGCGCGCGCCTTCAGTATCCGGCCCCAGATCCTGCTCGCCGACGAGCCAACCGGCAACCTCGACGCCGCCACGGGCGCCACGATCATCGACCTCATGGTGGCGATGAACGAGGAACAAGGCACTACCCTGGTACTGGTTACCCACGATACCGCCCTCGCTTCGCGGGCCCACCGGACGATTCGGCTCTCCGACGGCCGGATCGTCGAAGACACCGGCGCGTGAGCGGCGGAGCCCGCTTCGTCCTTCGGATGGCCTGGCGGGAGAGCCGGGGAGAGGGCCTGCGCCGGCTCTGGCTCCTCTCCGGCGCGGTGATCGCCGGCGTCGCGGCACTCGTCGCCATCAATTCCTTCACCCAGAACATGCGGACCTCGGTGGCAGCGCAGGCCCGGGCCCTGCTGGGAGCCGACCTTTCGCTCCGCAGCGGGCGCGCCTTCCCTCCCAGCGTAGAGGCCCTGCTCGACAGCCTCGCCGACCCTCCCGACCGCGCCCGGGTGACCAGCTTCGTGGCCATGGGGTACGTGCCCAGGACCGAAGCGGTACGCCTGGTCCAAGTTCGGGCGGTCGAGTCGGGCTATCCCTTCTACGGCGAGATCACCACCGAGCCGGCCGGTCGGTGGCGCAGCCTGCCGGAAACCGGAGGAGCCCTGGTGGACCCGGTGCTGCTCCCGGCGCTGGGCGCGGTGATCGGAGATACCCTGGCGATCGGAGAAGCCCGGTTCCCGATTGCCGGAACGGTGCTCAACGTGCCGGGTGAAGTCGGGGTGGCCACCGCATTCGGCGCCCGGGTCTATATCCCGGCAAAGGACCTCGAGGCCACCGGGCTGCTGCGGTTCGGATCCCGGGCGGAATACGAGGTGTTCTTGCGGCTCCCCGAGGAACGGGATGCCCAGGCCATCGCCAGGAAGTACCGGCCCCTGCTCCGAGAGCAGCGGGTCGGGATCCGCACCGTGGAGGAGGATCAGGAGAATCTGACCGAGGCCCTGACCCGGCTCGGCAACTATCTCGGACTGGTCGCGCTGGTGGCCCTCCTGCTGGGCGGGTTAGGAGTGGCGAGCGCGGTCAACGTCTTCATCAAGCGGAAGCTCGATACCATCGCCGTGCTGCGCTGCCTGGGGGCGGGTTCCGGGCGGGTCCTGGCGATCTACCTGCTGGTCGCTACCACACTGGCGGGCATCGGCAGCGGGCTCGGGGCCGGGATCGGAGTCGCCCTCCAGCAGCTCCTGCCCCTGCTGTTCCGGGGCCTGCTCCCGGTGGACGTGCGGGTGGTTCCTTCGGCCGGCTCCATCCTCCTGGGCACCGGGCTGGGGGTCTGGGTGGCGGGAATGTTCGCGGCGCTCCCTCTGCTCGGGATCCGCCGGGTTTCCCCCCTGCGCACCCTCCGCCGGGACGTGGAGCCGGTCCCCGGCCGGGACCGGCTCGCCCGGGTGGGAA
>DATECI010000327.1:0-4596 GCA_035286985.1 Gemmatimonadales bacterium | reverse complement strand
AGCCGGACATTCATGCGCATGACCAGCGGGCTGGCCCGCCGCAAATCGGCCAGCACCGATTCGAGGGCGGCGGCGAGGTCTTCGGGGGGGAGGGTTCGGGTGACGAGCCCCATGTTCTGCAGTTCCCTGGGAGAGTAGGTCCGCCCGGTGCTGATGACCTCGATGGCGCGGCCGAGTCCGATCCGCGCCGGAAGCCAGGCCACCCCGACCGGCGCGAAGAAGCCGAGCCGGATTTCCGGCTGGCCGAAGCTGGCGCGCTCGCTGGCCAGCAGCACATCGGCCATCAGGGCGAGCTCAAAGCCCGCCCCCAGCGCCGGACCATCCACTCCCATGACGACGGGGAGCTCGCACCGGCCAAGCGCGCCGAAGAGGCGGCTGAAGGCCGCGATCAGCTGAGGGGCGTGCTCGGGCCGATGCTCGCCTACGTCCGCACCGGCAGAGAAGGCCCGGCCGTTCGCAGTGAAGGCCAGGGCCTTGAGCGAACGATCCGCCTGGGCTCGCTCCACCGCTTCGGCCAGATCGCCCATCATCGCCACCGTGAGGAGGTTGAGTGGGGGAGCGTTGAGGGTGACATGAGCGACATCCTCCCGCACCGCGTACTCCACCCGGTCCGGCTGCTCGGTCATCGGTCGCTCCTTCGGCTCACAGGTATTGCCCCCCGTCGACCTGGATGACCGCGCCGGTCACGTGCCGGGCCCGCTCCGAGCAGAGAAACGCCACGACATTGGCTACGTCCTCCGGCTCGGCGATCCGCCCGAGGGCCGACTCCGACACGGCCCGCTCTATGGTCTCCTGGGAAAGGCCAGCCACCAGCTCGGTCCGCACCAGTCCGGGGGCCACGCAGTTGACCGTGATGCCACTCTGGCCGAGCTCGCGGGCGAGCGTCTTGGTGAGCGCGATGACCCCGGCCTTGGAAGCGGCGTAATTCACCTGGCCCGCCTTTCCCCGGAGGCCGTTGATGGACGCGATGGTGACGATCCGGCCCCGCCCCTGGGCGCGGAGGACCCCCGCCGCCGCGCGGCAGTAGGTGAAGCAGCCCCGGAGGTTCACGGCGAGCACCTCGTCCCAGTTCGCTTCCGACATCTTCCAGATCACCGCATCGCGGGTGATTCCGGCGTTGCACACCAGAATGTCCAGCCGGCCGAACTCGCGGATCGTGGCGGCCACACTCGCCTCGGCTGCCGGCAGACTGGTCACGTCCGCGCGCAAGGCGAGGGCTCGGCGCCCGGAGGCGCGGATCTCCCCAGCGACGACTTCCGCCGCCTCAAAGCAGCCGAGATCCACCAGCGCGACGTCACACCCCGCGCGCGCCAGCTCGCGCGCGATGGCGGCGCCGATCCCGCGGCCCGCCCCCGTCACCAAGGCACCCTGGCCAGCCAGCTCCGGACTCATCCGCTACTCCAGGGCGGCCCCGCAGGAGCCGCAGAACCGGAATTGCTCCGGGATGCCGGCTGCCCCACACTTCGCGCAGTCCTTCAGGTAGGGGCCCCAGAGGAACTCGCTGCTTCCGCCTTCGGCGGCCCGCCGCCTCAAGCCCCGGAAGTCGACCTTTCGCTTTTCCACGAAGGCGCGCATTCCCTCATACGGCTCCAAGGTGGCGAAGTGGGTCGAGAGCCAGTCGCGGGCATGGCCGATGGTTGCGTGCCAGGCCGCTTCTTTCCAGTAGTTGACCTGCTGCTTGGTGTAGCGGGTGCACTCCGGGAACTTGTCCAGGCAGCCCTCCGCCAGGGCCCGAACTTCCTGGTCCAGCTTCTCCCGGGGGGCCACCCGGTTGACCAGCCCCCAGTCGAGCGCCTGCTGGGCCGGGATCCGGGGATTGAGGAAGAGCATCTCGCGGGCCCGCCGATCGCCAACGTGGATCGGCAGCCACTGGGTTGCGCCTCCGGCCGCCACGCTGCCGACGCTGGTTCCCACCTGGCCCAGGTAGGTGTCGTCGGCCATGACCGCGAGATCGCACGCCAGCTGGGACTCGTTGCCCCCTCCCACCGCAATCCCGTTGATCCGCGCGATGGTGACCTTCCCGCTGCGCAGGATGCTCTCGATGTAGCGGCTGAAGAGCCCCATGTACTTCCAGTAATCGCGGGGACGCCGGGTGTAGAGCTCGGCGTATTCCTTCACATCCCCGCCAGTGCAGAAGGCCTTGTCGCCCGCGCCGGTCAGCACGATGACGCCCACCTCATCGTCCTCGGAAGCGTCCTCGAACGCGCGGATCAGCTCGCGGAGAGTGCCGGTCCGATAGGCGTTGTAGCTGGCGGGCCGGTTGATCGTGATCCGGGCCACCTGATCCCGTTTCTCGTATAGGAGATCCTGGAAGCCGAAGGAGCTGGCCTGCTTCGAGGCGAAAGTCCCCACGGTAGATCCTTTCCGGGGCGGTCAGCCCCCGCTTACTCGGAGCACGACGGCCGCGGCGCTATCGCCCGCCGCGCACCCGGTGAACAGTCCCCAGCCGCCGCCCCGGAGGATCAGATCCTCGATCAACTCGATGACCGAGCGGATCCCGGTCGGTCCTTGCGGGTGGCCCCATACCAGGGAGCATCCCTGCCGGTTCATCCGCTCGGGATCGAGCTTGAGCTCCCGCGCGAGATAGACATCGTTGAGGGCGAAGGGAACGTGGGTGGTGATACTGGCGAGATCCGGGGGGCCGATCCCCGCCCGTTCCAGGGCGAGCCGGGCCGCCGGCACCACCGCGGCCGGCATGAACCCTCGTTTCACCCTGGCCTGGGCGGCCGAGAGGATCTGAATCGAAACCTGGCGGTCTCGCGCCAAGGAGGCCGCCCGGTCGGGGCCGGCGGTGAGGATGATGGCGGCATTGCCGTCCGCCGGGTGGGTCTGGGTCCCGTAGGTCACGGTGCCGCCGGCAAGCAGCGGCTTGAGCCCGGCCAGTCCCTCCGCTGTCGTCGAGTGGATCCCCTCGTCTCCGGTTACGGTTCCGAGGACCTTGCGGCCCCGAGCATCGCGGAGCTCGACCGGCCGGATCATGAAGCGAGTCTGAACCGCGGCTCCGTTGCCGACCGCAGCGGCGTATTGCCGGTGACGCAGCAGGGCCATCTCCTCCTGCGCTTGGCGGCTGATGTCCGCTTCGCGGGCCACGTTCTCCGCCGTCTCGAGCATCGAGTTCTCGGCGTAGGGGTCGCGGCCGAAGTTGTCGAGAACCCAGTCCTCCGACTCGCCGGTGCCGCCCGGGCCGCCCGGATTCGGGTAGACCAGGTGCGGTCCGTTGCTGGTCCGATCGGCGGTGGCGGCGAGATAGACCGTGGCCCCGCCCGAGGCCAGCTCCTCCGCGCCCTGGATCAGGCAGCGCACCGAGGTGGCGCACGCCTGATTGATGGTGGGGCCGGTGAGGTGACCTAACCCGGCCAGGCCGGCGAACCAGGGGGCGCCAAAGAACGAGTACCGGCTCGGTACCGTGGTCCCCAGGCAGAGCCCGTCAATCTGGTCGCCCGGAATGTTCCGCTCGGTGAGCGCGCGCTTCGCGATCTGGGCCGCGAAAGGAATCGGAGGCTGGGTCGCAAAACTTCCTTGCCAGGCGCAGAAAGGCGTGCTCCAGTAGCCCCCGGCCGGAATCCAGACGTCGTGGAATCGCATCGCGCTACCTCCCCCGCCCGCTCCGGCGCAGCCCGTTCAGGACCAGATCGAGCATCTCTGCTCCGATCTCTTCCACGGTCCCGTGCCGGGCCTGGTCGTACCACATGAAGATCCAGTTGAGCATCCCGAAGATGAACAGCGCCGCATGCCGGCTCTCCCGCGATTCCGGGACGGCAGCGGTGCCCTCGGCCAGTTCCGCGATCACAGAAGTCATCAGCCGGTAGTACCGGCGGCGCAATCCCTCCACCGCGTGGTATGGCTCCCCGCTCAGGGATTCCAGCTCGTAGGTGCAGGCCTTCAACTCGTTCCGGTGGCCGGCGAAGAACTTCAGATGCCCGATGACCAGGCGCCGGAAGCGCTCCTCGGCGGTGCCGGGCTGGGCCGCGATCTGCTCCTGTCCCGAGAGCAGCGCCCCGAAGGTCCGGTACTGGAGCTGATAGAGCAGATCCTCCTTGCTGGCGAAGTAGTGATACAGCCCGGCGAGACTCACCCCACCCGCCGCGCGGCTTACATCGCGCATCGACGCCGCCTCGTAGCCCTTCTCCGCGATGAGGGCGGCCGCCGTCCCCAGCAACTGGTCGACCTTGACCTGGGTGGCCAACCGGGGGCGTCCCCGCCTCGGCCGCAGTGCCACCGGGTTGGAGTCATCTGGAGTTGTCACGTGCCTACCTCCGAGGTTGGGGCAGTGGGAAGGGCGGAGTGATCCCGGGCCCGGCGTTTGAGCCCGTCGAGGATCTTCTCGGGCGTGATCGGCAGCTCGGTCACCCGCACTCCACAGGCATCGTAGATGGCGTTGGCGATTGCGCCCGCGATCGGCAGCAGCGAGCCTTCGCCGACTTCCTTGGCGCCGAATGGGCCGTGCGGCTCATAGCTCTCCACGGCAACCGTCGAGATCTCCGGCGTCTCGCTGATGGTGGGGATCAAATAGTCATGGAGGTTGGGGTTCGCGATCCCCCCATCGGGGGCGATCTGGGTGTCCTCCAGCAGCGTTTCGCCGAGGCCCATGATGAT
>DATECI010000326.1:0-15158 GCA_035286985.1 Gemmatimonadales bacterium | reverse complement strand
AGACCTGTCCCGCTACGACGTGATTGTGGTGGGGAGCCGGGCCTATGAGACCAAACCGGCGCTCGGGGACAACAACAACCGGTTGCTCGACTATGCCCGGGCCGGCGGGCGGGTCGTGGTGCTGTACCAGCAGGCGCCGTACTTCAACGGGAACTTCGCGCCCGCGCCGCTCCGCCTGGCGCAGCGTCACGACCGGGTGGCCGACGAGGCCGCGCCGGTGGAGCTGCTCGCGCCCGCCCACCCGGCATTCACGCAACCCAACCGGATCGGGCTCTCGGACTGGGAGGGGTGGGTGCAGGAGCGGGGACTCTACTTTGCCAGGAGTTGGGACTCTTCCTACACTCCGTTGCTTGCGCTGAGCGATCCGGGCGAGGCAGCCCTCAAGGGCGGGCTCCTGATCCGGCCTGTGGAAAAAGGGAGCTACATCTATACTGGGCTTTCCTTTTTTCGGCAGTTGCCGGCGGGAGTGGTGGGAGCGCTGCGGCTGTTCTTGAATCTACTGGACACCCGGTGAGGACGGTGAGGTGGGTCGGGGCTGCGCTCGCGGTTGCGCTCGCCGTAGGGTGCGGCGGGGGCGAGGGGCGGACGCCGGTGGTGATCTATTCACCCCATGGCTCCGAGCAACTCGGCCTGCTCGAGCAGGCGTTCGAAGCCCAGTATCCGGAGCTCGACGTGCGCTGGCTCGACATGGGGAGCCAGGAAGTGTTGGACCGGCTTCGCTCGGAACGGGCCAACCCGCAGGCAGACGTCTGGTTCGGAGGTCCGACGACCGTCTTCGACCGGGGGGTGAGCGATTCGTTGCTGGCAGCTTACCGGCCGGCCTGGGCTGACCAGGTGGGCCCGCGCGGGGTGGAGCCTGCCGAACTCTACTGGCCGGTCTACCGGACCCCGGCGGTGATCGCATTCAACGCGAATGCGCTAACCCGAGAGACGGCGCCGCAGGACTGGGACGAGGTGCTCGAGCCCCGCTGGACCGACCAGGTGTTGATCCGGGACCCGATGGCATCGGGGACGATGCGGGCGATCTGGGGGCTCATCCTCTACCGCAGTGTCCAGGCGACCGGAGATACCGGGCAGGGCATGGCCTGGCTCCGGCGGCTCGACGGGCAGACCCGGAGCTATGTACTGAGCCCGGTGCTGCTCACCGAGAAACTGGCGCGGCAGGAAGGGCTGGTGACGCTGTGGGACCTGCCGGATGTCCTCATCGATACCAAGCGGGGCCTGCCGCTCGACTACTTGTTTCCCAAGAGCGGCACAGTGGTGATCGACGACGCCATCGGCCTGGTCCGGGGAGCCCGGCACCCCGAGGCGGCAAAGCGGTTCATTGACTGGGTAGGCGAGCAGGCGGCGGTGCTGCTGGCAGTACGGCAGGTGTTCCGGCTCCCGGCTCGGGGGGACCTACCGGCCGATTCGCTGCCCGATTGGGTAAGGGATGTCGAGGGGCGGATGGTGGAGGCCGACCTGGACTGGGCAATGCTGGCGCGGGAAGGGGCGGGGTGGATGGGGTATTGGGATCGCCGAGTTCGGAACACGGGCAAGGGGCGGTGATCGGCGACTGGCTATCCGCTAATGGCTGTTGGATGCAATAGCCCTTCACGTGCCTACTCCGTTCCTCAGCATTCACGCACTCACCAAGCGATTCGGCTCCGTAACGGCCGTGGACGGCGTATCCCTCGACGTGCCCCAGGGGGATCTCCTCGCGCTCCTGGGCCCGAGTGGCAGCGGGAAGACGACTGCGCTCCGGCTCCTGGCCGGGTTCGAGACCCCAGATCAGGGCCGGATTCTCGTGGATGGGGCGGAGGTGACGGGTCTCGCGCCCGCGGCGCGGCGCTTTGGCATGGTGTTCCAGCACTACGCGCTGTTTCCCCATCTTGACGTGGGCGGGAACGTGGGGTTCGGGCTCGAGAGCCGGCGACTGCCGGCGGCCGAGCGGGCCAGGCGGATCCGGGAAGCCTTGGAGCTGGTTGAGCTGGGCGGCTTGGAGCGGCGGCCCGTGGGCGCGCTGTCCGGAGGGCAGCAGCAGCGGGTGGCGCTGGCCCGAGCGCTCGCCCCCGAGCCTCGGGTCCTGCTGCTCGACGAACCGCTCTCCAACCTCGATCCCGGACTGCGGGAGCGGACCCGGCGGGAGCTCCGGGCGCTCATTCACCGAATCGGCATCACCACGATTTTGGTGACCCACGAGCAGGAGGAGGCATTCGACCTGGCGGATCACGTGGCCTTGCTCCAGGCGGGGCGGCTCATGCAAGTGGGCACGCCGGAGGAACTCTACGGGATGCCGGAGAACCGGTTCGTCGCCGGGTTTATCGGACGGGCGAGCGTGGTACCGGTGACGGTGGCGTCGCTTGAGGGTTCGGTAGCGCGGGTTAGGATGGCCGGAACGACGACCACCTGGGACGTGGCATATCCCGCCGGCTCGGGCAGCACGGCTGCTCGGGGGGCGGGCGGCCTTGCCAAGGAGGGGGAGACAACGGGCCTGCTGCTGTATGTCCGGCCCGAGGCAGTGCGGCTGGTGGAGCCCTCTGATGAGGTCCTTTCGGGGGCGGTGGTCGAGCGGCGATATCTCGGCGGGGCAGCGCTGTACACGGTGCGAGTGGCAGAACCGGGAAGCAATGGGCCAGGGGGCCCAGCGTTCATCGAGGTGCTGGGTGAGCCCGCCGCCGCGCGGGTAGGCGATCGGGTCGGAGTGGTGCCGAGGACGGCCGGCGCCGGCCTACATCTCTTTCCGGCGGACGAGGCATGACCCGGTCCCGGCGGCGCGAGCTCGTTGCCCTGCTCCTCGTCCTGATGCTGGCATGGCTGGTGGTCTACCCCTTGGGCATCGTGCTGAGCGAGGCGGTCCGGGGCCCGGCGGGCTGGACCCTCGAGGCGGTGCGGCGGTTCGCGAGGGAAGGGAACGAGTGGGGAGCCCTCCGCGGTAGCCTGGTGCTCTCGGTCGCGAGCGTGCTCGGGGCCGGGCTCCTCGGCGTCCCCCTCGGCGTCCTGACGGCGCGGGTCAGCTTTCCGGGTCGGCGGGTGGTCGCGATGCTGCTGGGCCTTCCCGCGGTACTCCCCCCCCTGGTCGGCGTGATCGCGTTCCTGTTTCTCTATGGGGAAACCGGTTTCGTCTCCCGCCTGGTGCAATACCTTCTGGGGCTTCCGGAGTCGCCCTGGCGACTGGACGGTGGGTTCGCGGTGCTCCTGGTCCACGTGGCCACGATGTACGTGTACTTCTACCTGTTTACCAGGGCCAGCCTCGCCGGGCTCGATCCCTCGCTCACCGAGGCCGCTGCGTCGTTGGGAGCGAGCAGGTGGCGCACGTTCCGACGGGTCACCTTGCCGCTGCTCCGGCCGGCGCTCGCCGGGGCCTCGCTCCTGGTGTTCATGACCTCGCTCGCGTCGTTCAGCGCTCCCTACGTCTTCGGCGGCAGTTTTCGGGTGATGACCACCCAGATCACCGCGACCAAGCTCAACGGCGACAACCCCCTTGCGATGGTGGAGACCGCCGCGCTGCTGGTGCTCGCGCTCGGTGCCCTGGCGCTGTTCCGCCGCACCGAAGGGGTGGCCGTGGCGGTCGGGGCCCGCAAAGGGCTCGCCCCGGCGCCGGTCCGGGTCAAGAGCGGCGCGGCGCGGCTGGGCGCTGCCGGGTTAGGGTGGGGGCTCGCACTCCTGCTCACCCTGCCGCTCGCGACCCTGGTCCTGGTGTCGTTCGTCCCCCGCGGCAGCTGGACCACCGAGGCCCTGCCGCCGGTCTACACCCTGGGCAACTATCGGGCGCTCCTGGCTGATCCGGTGCGGCTCAAGCCGATTCTGACCAGCTTCTGGATGGCGAGCGCCGCGATGGCGGCCGCGATCGGACTCGCGGTCGCAGTGGCTCTCCTGGTGCGGCGCCGGGTCAGGGTGTCGGGCGCGCTGGAAGGACTGCTGGGGCTTCCCTGGGCGGTGCCGGGCACGGTGTTCGCCATTGCCCTCGCCACCACCTTCAGCGTCCACGCCCCAGCCATGGGGCGATTTGTGCTGGTCGGCACGGTTTGGATCCTGCCCCTGGCGTACCTGGTACGCAATCTTCCTATCGTCGGCCGCTCGGTCCTGGCGGGGTTCCGGCAGCTCGACCCGGCCCTGGAGGAAGCCGCAGCGTCGCTCGGGGCGAAAAAGGGCCGGGTGCTGCGCCGAATTACCTTGCCGCTGGTCAAACCCGCCCTGGCTGCGGGGGCGGCCCTGGCCTTCGTGACCGGTTTCGGAGATTTCGTCACCTCGATCATGCTCTACACCTATGACACCCGTCCCGTTTCGATCGAGATTCTGGCCAGCCTCCGGCAGGCGGATCTGGGGCAGGCGGCCGCCTTTGGCGTGGTGCTGATGGTCCTCAGCTCGGCGGTGTTCTTCCTTGCGGGAGAAGAACGGGGTCCAGGCGGATGATTCCGGGCGGCCGGGTGGGGGAGGGATAGGTGGCGTCCGAAAAGGCCACCCAGCGGGACCAGTTTCGCCGGCTCTCCATCCTCATCGCGATCGCGTTCGTGGATATGCTGGGCTCCGCGATCGTCTTCCCGCTGGTGCCGCTCTACGCTCTGCGGTTTCAGGCGACGCCCTTTACGATCGGGCTGGTGATCGCGGCGTTCTCGATCGCGCAGCTCCTCTCCTCACCCATCTGGGGCCGATTCTCGGATCACGCCGGCCGGCGGCCGGCCCTGCTCGTCGGGCTCCTTGCCGCCGCTATGGGCTTCACGATCTTCGGATTCGCCAATGCAGTATGGATCCTGTTTGCGTCGCGGCTCATTCAGGGCGCCGGGGGAGGGACCACCGGAGTTACCCAGGCCTACGTCACCGACACCGTGACGCCGGGGAATCGGGCCCGGGCGCTCGGGTGGCTCTCGGCGGCGACCAATCTCGGGGTTATGCTTGGGCCGGTCATCGGCTCGCTGACGTTCCACCTGGGCCAGGAGTTCCCTGGTTTGATCGCGGCCGGGCTCTGTCTCATCAACGCCTGGTTCGCGTGGCGCTGGCTGCCCGAGTCGAAGCCACCGCTGGCACCCGGTGGGCCTGTCCCGGTGCGGAAACCGGTCTGGCACGCCGCGTGGCAGGTGGTGCGGCACCCCCGGGGCGCGGTACCGCGACTGGTGTGGATCTACGCCGCCGGCATGCTGGGACTCTTCACCATGACCACCATTCTGGCGCTCTACCTCAACGCGCGGTTCGGCGTCACGGAAGCCACGATCGGGTATGTGTTCCTCTATATCGGGGCGCTCTCGGTGATCATGCGATCGCTGCTGCTCGGGCCGATCGTGCACCGGCTAGGTGAGCCGTGGACCATGCGCACCGGCACCATTCTGCTCACGCTTGGGCTGGTGGCGTATCCGCTGGCCCCGAACTGGTGGGCGCTCGCGCCGATCATGGCGCTGGTACCGATCGGGACGGCGCTGCTCTTTCCGGCCACCACCGCGCTCATGTCCCACGCGTCGGAGCGGACCGAAGTGGGGACGACGATGGGCGTTGCCCAAACCTTCGCAGGCATCTCGCGGGTGGTCGCCCCCCTGGTTGCGACATTCGCATTCGAGCACCTGGGACGGAGCTGGCCGTTCCTCCTCGGTGGAACAATCGTCGCGTTGGTCGGCGTGCTCGCCTTTCGGCTCGATGCCCCAGCCCACGGGCTCCGGGCCACTGAGGAGCCGCTATGAAGATCCCCGAATCCGCGGAAGCGCTGGCGGAGGCGACCTGGACCGACATCCTTCCCTACTACGAGGCGCTCGCTGGGGCGCCGCTCGGGGTCGAGACGCTGGAGCAATGGCTCCGGGACTGGTCCCGGCTCGAGGAAGTGGTGTCGGAAGCAGCATCGCTCGCGATGATCGCCTATACCTGCGATACCATGGATCCCGCGAAGGAAGCGGCCCACCTCCGCTTTTCCAGTGAAGTGGTGCCCCTTGCCGAAGAGCAAAGCGTGCGGCTGGCGCGGCGACTGGTCGAGCTTGGCGCGGTGCCGCCCGGGGCGCAGCTTGAGACTACGGTCCAGCGCTTCAAGGCCGCGATCGACATCTTCCGCGAGGCGAACGTGCCGCTCTTCGCGGAGCTTGAGGAGTTGACGTCGCTGTATCAGCGAATCACCGGTGGGATGATGGCGCTGTGGGACGGCGAGGAGCGGCCCCTGCCCCAGCTCGCGCCGTTCCTGCAGGATCAGGACCGGGCGGTGCGGGAACGGGCATTCCGGGCGATGGTGACGCCTTACCTCGTCCAGCGCCCAGCGCTCGACGACCTGTTCGACCTCATGTACGAGCTGCGGCAGCGGGTGGCCCGCAACGCCGACTTCGGCGATTACCACGCGTTCTCGTTCATCGCCAAGCAGCGGTTCGACTACACGCCGGGCGATTGCTCCAGGTTTCACGACGCGGTCGAGTCCGTGGTGGTGCCGGCCCACACCCGGGCGCTGGCGGCGCGCCGGGACCGCATCGGGGTGGATGCCCTGCGGCCCTGGGATCTCACCGTCAACCCCTATCGTGAGACCCCGCTTAGACCGTTCCAGACCGGTTCCGGGCTGGCGCGTGGGGTGCAGCGAATCCTGGCGGCCCTCGACCCGGTGCTCGGGGCCGAGCTGCGAATCATGATCGACGAGGAGCTGCTCGATCTCGAGAGCCGGAAGGGCAAAGCGCCCGGCGGGTATTGCGACACGCTTCACCTGCGAGGCCGACCGTTCATCTTCATGAACGCGGCTGGGGTGCTCGAGGACGTCAACACGCTCCTGCACGAGGCGGGACACGCGTTTCACGCGTTTGCGGCCCACGATCTTCCCTTCATCTGGCAGCGGCACCCCGGGGCCGAGGCCGCCGAGCTGGCTTCAATGACGATGGAGTTGCTGGCGGGGCCCCATCTCGGACCGCCCGTGGGAATGCTCAGCGAGCGAGACGCTGCGATCGCCCGGCTGGAGCATCTCGAGGATCTGCTCGCGAGCCTGCCCCACATCGCCTCGGTGGATGCGTTCCAGACCTGGATCTATACGAGTGGGGAGGGTCAGGACCGGGCTGCGCGGGATGCCGCTTGGCTCCGGATCCGAGGCCGATTCGAGGCGGCGGTGGATTGGAGCGGGCTGCTGGCCGAGCGCACCGCCCGTTGGCTACGGCAGCTCCACATCTACCTCTATCCGTTCTACTACATCGAGTACGGGATCGCCCAACTCGGGGCGCTTCAGATCTGGCGGAACCACCGCCGGGATGGCCCCCAAGCGGTGGAGGCCTACCGGAGGTTCCTGGCCCTCGGAGCAACCAGGCCGTTGCCCGATCTCTATCGCGAGGCTGGGGCATCGCTGGTGTTCGATCCGGTCGGGATGCGGCCGCTCATCGATCTGGTGGAGGAAGAGATGGATCGCCTGCGGGGGGTCGCGGGGTGAGCCGGCCCGGAGCGAAGCGATGGGCCGCGGGGATAAAGCTCGCCGGTTGCGCCGGGAGTGCCGGGGGACAACATTTCAGCGTGAACCGGGACCGCTATCGGTCGCCCGGTCACGGAACCGCGAGCAATAGGAGCATATGGCCAAGGAAGAAGGGATCGAAATGGAAGGCGTCGTTCAGCAGGTGCTGCCCGACCGGAACTATCGGGTCCTGCTGGAGAACGGCCACACGATCCTGGCCTATGCCGCAGGCAAGATGAGCAAATTCAAGATTCGAGTGCTGGAGGGTGATCGGGTGAGTGTGGTGCTGTCACCCTACGACCTGACCCGGGGACGGGTGATCTACCGCCATAAGTAAACCGCCCGCCTGGGCAACAATGACGACGGGCCGTCACAGCGGTGGCGGCCCGTCGTCTTGCGCCAGGGCTCGAGTTTACTTGGTCGCCTTGGTCACATTCTCGGCAGCGGGGCCCTTAGCTCCCTGCACGATGTCGAATTCCACCCGCTCGCCTTCGGCAAGGCTGCGGAACCCATCCATACGGATGGCCGAGTGATGGACGAAGCAGTCCTTTTCGCCGTTCTCCGGGGTGATGAAGCCAAACCCCTTCGCGTCGTTGAACCACTTCACGGTACCGGTAACACGAGCCATTTCGCCCTTCTCCTGTTGGTGTTGCGGTTCCGGGTGCGCTACCCGCGCCCCCGGGTTCCTGTGAACGCGAGCCCATCTCGCGCCACGAAAACACCGGAACCCTGCGGCCTCGGGCCGGGGTCTATTGGTCTATGGTTGTTTCCATTCGGAGCTGAAATACCACGAGCCCTGCGGTTTAGTGCGGCCCCAAAGTGGTGAATTCTCCCGGAAAAGTCAAGATTGGCGCGGTTTAACCCGATCTTAGGGTTCCGGATGGCCGTGAACTGGTGGGTCTCGACGGCCTCTCCAGCGCAGTCGCACCGGCAGGAGATGGGGGAGTTCACCAGCACGGGAGGAGCCGGAGCGTCGGTCACGCGTATGCTGGAGGGGCTCGTGATCCTCTCTCCCCCGCTCCGCCGGGAGGAGAGCCTATCTCGGGCGGAAGATCCGGTTGACCATCTGGCCAATCGGGCTCGTGGCGGTCCCTCCGTCGCGCTTAACAGCCCGATTGAGCGCCGCCAGAAACTCGGCCGCAGTGGGGTACCGGGCGTTGACGCCGGCCCGAAGGGCTTGGCGAAGTACCCCCTCGACCTCTGGACCGACATCGGGCCGGGACTCGCGCAGCGGGGGAGGCTCGTTGGTGGTCTGCCGCGCCAGTACCTGCACCGCGGTTGCGCCTTCAAAGGGAGGACTCCCGAGGAGTGCGAAATACGCCACCGCGGCCAGGCTGTAGAGATCGGAGCGGCCGTCTACCCGCTCGCCGAGGAGCTGCTCGGGGCTGGCAAACCGCGGGGTGCCGCTCTGGCTGATGGCACCACTGAGTTTTCCCTGCCCGCGGAGCGCGAGCGCCAGGCCGAAATCAGTAATCCGTAGGCTGCCGTCGCGCTCGAAGAGCAGGTTCTCCGGTTTGATATCGCGGTGCACCAGGCCAGTCCCGTGCGCATGGGAGAGCGCCGAGAGCGCCTCCCGTAATAGCCGGAGGACCCGGTCGAGGGGAACCGGACCCTCTCGCGCGACCAGTTGCGCCAGGTTCGGTCCGGGGACGTACTCCATGGTGTACCAGATGAGTCCGCCCCGGCCGCCGATATCGTAAATGCTCACGAGATTCGCGTGGTTGAGCCGCGCGGCGAGTTGGGCTTCCCGCCTGAACCGCTCCAGCACCTCGGGATCCTGGATCAACGGGGGATGGAGGACCTTGAGTGCAACCAGCCGCTCAAGGTGCAGGTCGCGCACCCGATAGACCCGCCCGAAGCCACCCGTGCCCAGCTCGTCGAGCAACTCGTAGTCATCGCCCAGCGCGCGGCGGAGTCGCTTCTCCCACTGTCGGGCGCTCTCGCTGGCGGGAGCGGGTGCCGCGGTCTCGAGCAGGAGCGGAGTCGAGAATTCACCGGCCTCCGAGGTGAAGTCCTCGAGCATCTCGGCGGCCGTGAGATACCGGTTGCCTGGTGCCTCGCGAAGCGCCCGCATCAGCACCCGCTCCAGGGCCTGGGGGCATGCCGCGCGGTGCTGGGTGGCCGGTGCGATGTCGGCTGGATTCGCGGCCGGCTCCACCCCGGTAATGGCGTAGTAGAGCACCGCCCCCGCGCCGTAGATGTCGCTGGTCGGATCGCCTGGCTGCCCGCCCCGGATCTCGGGTGCCATGAAGTGAAGCCCGGAGGGGTGCTCACCGGGGGGAATCGCCGGCAGGGTGTAGCTCGAGAACCGCAGATCGGTGAGCGTGCCCCGTCCCCCCGGACTTACCAGCAGTCCCGAAGGCACCATCCGCCGAACGATCATTCCCCAGGCATGAGCGTGCTCCAGGCCGCTCAGGAGGAAACGGGCCAGGTTGTGGACGTCGGGAATGGGCCGGGGGCCGCGGGCCACCGCCTCGTGGAGGCCTTCACCGTCGATCCAATTCCCGATGCGGAAGGCAACGGTCCCGACGACACCGACGTCGTACACGTGCCGAATCGCGGCGTGATCGAGCCGGGCCAGGGCTTCGGCCTCCCTTAGAAACCAGGCCCGGACCTGGTCGGTGGTGTAGAAGTTGATTCGGATGCTCACCCGCCGGGTCAGCAGCCGGTCGGCTCCCAGGAAGAGAACCCGCTCGACGTTCGCCGCGACCATGCGTTCGAGGCGGTAGCGCTGTCCTAGGATGGCTTCGGTTTGTTGCCAGAGGTCGGTGGAGTCGATCCCGCTCACGTGTCGCGCGCGATCTCCACCATGTTGCGGCCCCCGTGCTTGGCGGCGTAGAGCGCGGTGTCGGCCGCGGCGAGGAGCGCTGCGGGGGTGCGGCCATGCCGGGGCGCCTCGGCAACGCCGAAGCTCAAGGTGGCGAGCCCGAACTCCGGATGCTGAGACGCCAGCTCCTGGAGGCCGTCCTGGAGCCGGTTGACCAGCGTCAATGCTTCCGCCGCGCTCGTCATGGTGAGAATCACCAGGAACTCGTCTCCCCCGTAACGACCCACCACGTCGAGGGCCCGGACGTGCCGGGAAAGCACCTGGCCGATCATGACGAGGTAACGGTCGCCCGCGGCGTGGCCCAGGGTGTCGTTGATCAGCTTGAACCGGTCCACGTCGATCAGCGCGATGGTGGTCTTGAACTGGTGACGGGTGCCCCGGGACAGCTCGGCCTCGAGCCGCTGCTCCAGGGCCCGGCGGTTGGGAAGACCGGTGAGATCATCGGTGGTCGCCTGGCTCGCCAGTCGCTCCACCAGTTCCGCATTCTTGAGGGCCATCGCCGCCGCGAAGGATAGCGTCCCGGCGAGGTCCCGCTCCGCCTGGCCGTAGTGAGCGTCGTTGAGGCGGGGGCCCAGAAGCAGGACGGCGAGCCGCTCGTTGTGGGCGTCGAGTGGCACGACGAGCTCGGTCCCGGCCGGCAGCAGCGCCCCCAGTCCGGAGGACTCCTGGGCATCGGCCACCAGCCCATCGCTGGGCAGGGCCGCATCGAGGAGAGTCCCCTCGATCGGACCCGGCACCGCCGTCTGATCGAGGGCGCGATACCGTTTGGGCTGATAGTGCCCGCCCTCGGGACGGTAGAGGCAGGCCCACCAGGCGAAGAAAACCTCGGCCATGAAATCGAGCACCAGATGCTCGGTTTCCTCGGTGGAGTGCACCGACGCGAGCAGCCGGGCCACCTGCCGGAGGGCGCGGAGCTGGAAGACCGCGTCGTCGAGCGCGGCCTGGCGCTCCTGGAGCACCGTCCTGAGCTCGAGCACCGTGGCGAGGCCCAAGGCGAGCAGCCCGGCCTCCGCCTGCATGGCCGCCGCCGCCCCGCGCGACGCCAGGACCACGAGCTCGGTTTGCCCGCTGGTGCAGCGGCCGATCTCCACCGCGTGCTCGAAGCCTTCCGGCCCACCGACCCGCTCGGGTCGGGTCCCGTCGCGGGTAACGCTGAGCCAGATCTGGTCGCTCCCGAATCGCTGGGTGAGCACCTGGCGGCACCGCTCGAATAGCTCCGAATCGGAGCGGGCCACCCGGCAGGCGGTTGCGAATGCGTTGGGGAGGCCGACTGGGGTGCTGGTGACTGAGGAAGGCATCGCCAAATAATAGTGAAACGGGGCCGCGGTTCCTACCGTTCCGTGAGGTATGCCCCCACCTGGCTGCTCAGCTGCCGGAGCTCGGTGAGCAGGCTTCCCCGGAACTCCTCACCCCGAAAATCCAGTACCTCCAGCATGGCGCGGTGCCACCAGAGCAATTCCTCGCGCGGCGCGGGCGCGACGCTCCGGGCGTACTCGGCTCCCAGGCGGCGGATGTCAGTAAGGGCCAGGCCGCAGACATGGATCTCGGTGGCCATCCAGATCTCGGCGACCCGGAGCGAAGCGCTGGCGAGCCGCGCCAACACCTCGAAGCGGGCCACCTTCCAGCTCCGCTCCCGGCCGGATGGATCGAACCGGGGCTCCAGGGCCGCTTCGACCGCCGAGGCCACCAGGCCGCCGAACCGCCCGGCGATGCTGGTCTGGAGCGGGGCGATCCGCTCCAGGGAACAGGCGTCCACCAGCTGCTTGAGGATCGCCGCCACAATGGTAGTGTCATCAGCGTGGTGCCGGGACAAGATGATGGCGATGCTGGCGGTGCCCAGGAGCGGGTTGTGGCCGTCGTAACGCGACACCCGGCCCGGGTGATGCTTGGCGCAGAAGGCCAGGGCGTGATGGATGCTGTCGGAGTACCCGTGTTGGATCATGCGGGTTATGGGATTCCCAGGAACTTGTGGGTTTGCAGCGAGAGCCGCCAGGCTGGATGGGTCAGGCAGTAGGCCAGCGCGAGCCGGGTGTGGTGCGCCACCTCGGGCCCGTCCATTGGCTGGAGGAAGAAGTGCCGAAACCCGAGCTGGCGGTAGCGCTCCGGATCGCCCCCGCTGCCTTGCTGGGGATAGACCAGCTTGAGCTCGTCGCCCGAGGTCACCACCAGGGTGGCGTCCGCCTTGGGGCTCACGCACAGCCAGTCGATACCCGGCGGCGGCGCGATGGTCCCGTTGGTCTCCACCGCGATCTCAAAGCCGCGGGCGTGCAGCGCCGCGATGAGCGGTAAGTCAAGCTGGAGCAGAGGCTCGCCCCCGGTACAGACGACCAGCCCACTCCGGGGACCATCGGCCCGGGACTCCCCGTTGGATCCAGGCCAGGCCGCCGCCACCGCTTCGGCCAGCTCCGCGGCGGTGGAGAATTTGCCTCCGCCGGGACCATCGGTTCCCACGAAATCGGTGTCACAGAACCGACACACCGCTTCAGAGCGGTCGGCTTCCCTGCCATCCCACAGATTACAGCCTGCAAAGCGGCAAAACACCGCCGGCCGGCCGGTGTTGGCGCCCTCGCCCTGGAGGGTGTAGAAGATCTCCTTCACCGTGTAAGGCATGGGGGGAAATTAGCTCCTTCCCTGATACGGTCCCGGATCCGGTACCCCCGCCTCGGCAAATCCGCGCAGCCGCAGCCGGCAGGCGTCACACCGCCCGCAGGCACGCCCGGACTCGTCCGGCGCATAGCAGCTGCGGGTCAGCGAGTAATCCACCCCGAGCTCCTGACCCTTGCGGATGATCTCTGCCTTAGTGAGCGCGATCAGTGGCGCGTGGACCTGATACCGCAGCCCTCCTTCGACGCTCGCTCTGGTCGCGAGGTTCGCGAGCGTCTCGAATCCACGAATGAATTCGGGCCGGCAATCCGGATAGCCGCTGTAATCGAGCGCGTTCACTCCGATGAAGATGTCGGCCGCCTCCAGCACCTCGCACCACGCCAGTGCAAAGGAGAGAAAGATGGTATTGCGAGCCGGCACGTAGGTGGCGGGAATTCCGGTCCTGATTTGCCGGTCGCTCCGGTCCATCGGCACCGGAATGTCCGCGGTGAGCGCCGAGCCGCCTACGCTGCGGAGGTCGATCTCCACGACCTCGTGCCGAGCCACGCCAAGCTGGCGGGCCACGGCGCGCGCCGCATCGAGCTCGACGGCGTGTCGCTGGCCGTAGCGAAAGCTCAGCGCATGGAGCGTGTAGCCTTCCGATTTTGCGACGGCGAGCGTGGTGGCGGAATCGAGCCCGCCCGACAGGAGCACGATGGCTGGACGGCCCCCTCCCACCTTCAGCCTCCCGGCGTTCTCAAATGGCGTCCTCTGGGTAATCCGCGGATGTCACCCCCAGCACGTGCTTCAGGGCCGCCTCGAGAGTCTCATGCCGATACCGGTGCCCCATCCCGCGCAGGACGTAGGGGGTGACTCGCAGGCTCGCCAGGATGGCCTGGTCCGCCATCTCTCCAAAGAGGACCCGCAACGCGACGCTCGGCACCGGCAGAACCGTCGGCCTCCCGAGCGCCCGGCCAACGGCGCGGGTGAAGTCGGCGTTGCGGACTGGCTCGGGTCCCACCGTGTTCACCGGCCCCCGCACGGTCTCTCGGGTGAGAGCCAGGTGAAACACCTCCCCGAGGTCGTCCGCACTGATCCAGCTCATCCACTGCTTGCCGCTCCCCAGCTTGCCGCCTACACCAAGCCGGAATGGAGGCAGCATCCGCTGGAGCAGCCCACCGGCCGGCGAGAGCGGCAGTCCGATCCGGAGTCGAACCACGCGGATTCCCGCTGCTTCGGCCGGCTCGGTGGCCTGTTCCCACTCCTTCGCCACTTCGGGCAGGAATCCGGTGCCGGCCGGGCTCGCCTCCGTCAGGGTTTCCTCGCCCCGGTCGCCGTAGATCCCGATCGCCGAGGCCGACACCAGCACCCGCGGGCCGTCGTGATCGAGCGCCCGCCCCATGGCCCCGGCAAGCACCCGGGTCCCCCTGCTCCGGCTTTCCCGGATCTCCCGCTTGCTCGCCTCGGTCCAGCCCCGCCCGATGTTCTCCCCGGCCAGATGCACGATGGCGTCCATCCCGCGGAGTAACCGGGGCTCCAATTCGAATTCTCCGCTGCCCCCCCCCCGCCCTCTCTCGCGGCCCCACTGGATTTCGCCCTCCCCCGCTGGCCTCCGCACCAAGCGGGTCACCCGATGGCCACCGGTCGTGAGAACCGGAACCAGGAGCGATCCGATGAACCCCGAGGCGCCGGTCACACCGACGTGCAGCGGCCTCGGGGCGCGGGCGTGCATCGCAAGGTCGGCCGCGGTGACCGCATGGCGGTAGGCCAGGATCCGGATGAGCTCGTGCCGGACCCGCCTCCGCCCGAGCCGCAGGCCAAGCGGCAACTCGCACACGATCCGGTCATGGACCACCGACCGGCCGGGGTGCTCCGGGTCCGGCTCGAAGCGATGGGTATGCATCCAGCGGTCGAACGGTCCCTCCACCTGGATGTCCGTGAAGCCACGGCCCGGCTCCACGTCGGCGTGTTCGTGCTCGGCGGTGAATCCGTGTAGCCCGCAAGGCCGGGCCCGAAACCGAGTCCGGCTCCCCGGCGCCAATCCCTGGCCGGTATGCTCCAGCACCTCGATCCCGATCCAGGGCGGCACCAAGCTCTCCGGCGCGCCGGGCCGCGCGTGCCAGGCAAACGCCTCGTCCGGCGAAACCGGAAGCGGGCTCCGGCGCTCCACTATCAGCTCGGTGCTCATGGTCTGCTGCCAATTTACCGCGACCGCTTCTGTCGCGCCCCGTCGCGCATTAGTATTGACCCGGTCACCGGTCCCATTTGACCGTGCATCGTTCACTATCATGGAGCCGACGATCGCCAACGCAACCTGGTCCATCAAGGACGCCGAGAAGCTCTACAACATGCGCGGCTGGGGGCTCCATGATAGTGAAT
>DATECI010000325.1:0-2315 GCA_035286985.1 Gemmatimonadales bacterium | reverse complement strand
CTTCGTTGCGCGAGAGGGACGGCAAACAACCCGGCAATACCCAGCAACGAGACCAGGCTCAGGAGCCGGCCGGTCCGGTACGCGCTGGACCGGAACTCGAGCACCACTTCCCTGGCTCCGGGGGGGAGGACGACACTGAGCAGCGCGTATTGGCCTCGCAGCACGGGGGCTGCCTGCCCGTCCACCGTGGCGTGCCAGTCCTGGTACCAGTTTTCCGAAACCACCAGGTATTGCGGCGTGGCGGAAGAGCCGGTCAGCACGAGCCGCATCCGGCCCGGTCTCCATTCGGCGACCCGGGCGGCCACCGGCGACGGGACCGGTGCGGTGCCACCGAGCGGAGCCGGATCGACTCGGGTCGTATCGGAATAGAGCACGACCCGATCCCAGGGGAATCGCGGGTCCACCAGCGCCGACACGATCTGATCGTCGGGTATCTTGGCGGCGCCGGCCAGGACCCGGGCATACGGCGGAACGCTATCGGCCTCGTACAGGTAGGCGCTGGTGCCCGGCGTAGTCGCGACCGGCCCGAGGAGCTCGTGAAAGCCCGGCACGTTTTGGCGCTGGGCGAGCACCAGGTAGCGGATGGCGTACAATCCCCAGATGTTGGGGTTGGTCTGGTTCTGCCAGTCCTCCTTCCCGCCAAGCAGCTCGTCGAAGAACCGGACCTCGTTGCCATGGTAGCCGAACAGCTGGGGGACTTCGCGCGCCATCAGCCAGGAACGCGGGTAGGGGCCCAGCTGGCCCAGGGCGCCGGCCGGAACCCAGACCCGGTACGGCTCGGGAGCCTGTCGAATCCGGGTGGTGATCGGGTCGTCCGCATAGCTGACCGCTGCTGGGGGAGAAAAGACGAAGTACTTCCTCCCGACCATCCAGGTGTCGGCCAGAACAACGAGGAGGGCGCTGGCCAGGGCGAGCGCGCCGGCCAGACTCCGCCGGAGAATGGCATAGAGAATCCCAGCCCCAGCCAGGGTTACCAGCATCAGGCGAAGGCCATCACTCCGAAGCGCCTCGGAGTTGGCCAGGGCTGCCTGGATCGCTTCGGGGCTCCGCGAGCCCTGGGCGATGGTTTCGGCAACTCCCTGCAATGCACCGATCGCGGCCAACAGGCCGATGACCGCAAGCACGGCAGCCGCGACAGCGAGCCGGCGCAGGGAGGCCGCGCCACGGAACAGCCGCTCGGCGCCAAGCCCGGCAAAGAACGCCAGCGACATCGCCACCAGGAAAAAGGCCTGTCCGGGGGCCCGGAGCCGGTTCGACATCGGGACGATTTCGTACCAGAGCCGAAAGACCGGGGTGGAGCCCCCCAGCGCGATCAGCAGGAAGAAGATCCCCACCGTGCCGAAGCCGAGCCGGGCGGTCTGCCGCTCGCGGCCTCCGATCCCGAGGATTGCCAACAGCAGCATTGCCGGTCCGAGGTACTCGGAATGGAGTCGAAGGCCGTTCCGGCCGAAATAGGTGGGGGTGACTAGGCCGTCGATTTGGGGCAGGATGGTGCCCAGGAGCTCCTCGGGGGGGAGCGAGAACGAGATGGCGTGCTCCCAGCCGGTGTTGAAGCCGCCGGCAGCGCGGGGGCTCATCGGGACGTATTCGACCATCGGCAACGCATAGATGGCATAGAGCCCGATGCCAAGCGCCACGGCCACTGCGGCCAGGCCCAGCACCCTCAGCCGGCCGGCTCCGGCCGGCCCTTCTCTTCCCAGGAGCCAGTAAAGGCCCCAGATCGCGGCCGCACTGATGAGGTACTGGGCGGCCTGGGGGTGTCCCTGCAGCGCGAGCCCGGTGGCCAGTGCGATGATGCCATAACCCGCGAAGCGTCGGTCGCGCACGGCCAGGACGATGCCGAGGAACAGGAGGGGCGCGAGCGCCGACACGAAGAGTTTGCCGTCATGGCCCGGATGGACGAGGGAGATCACGATCCCGGTCAGCTCGTAGGCGAGCCCGCCGGTGACTGCGGCGGCCCAGCCCAGCTTCAAGGTTCGAAGCAGGGCGTACATGGTGACCCCGGCCAGCACGATATGACCGGCAAAGCCCAGGTTCATCGCCACATCGGTCGGGAGGATCCACCGCAAGGCGGCGGTCGGATAGAAGATGTCGCCGTGCGCGGCGCCCACGAAGGGGAGCCCCCCGAAGAGGTAAGGATTCCAGAGCGGAATCGCGGCGTGTTCGCGAAAGAAGTGGGCCGCGAAGGCGCGGAAGCTGTATCCCGCCAGGTACTGATCGGACCAGGGCCCCGCGAGGAACTTGCCGGTGAGCATGGGCCAGCAGAGGGTGAGCGCGGCGGCGAGGAAGATGGCCAGCGCAACAAGACCGCCCCG
>DATECI010000324.1:0-11557 GCA_035286985.1 Gemmatimonadales bacterium | reverse complement strand
CGAGCCGGGACCCAACCACCGTGTTGCACGCCAGTGCCCCGGCCTGGATGTTCACGTGAACATCGATCACCCCGGCAACTGAATCGACCCGAGCGTAGCTGGCGTCAGCAGGATTGGTCAGCGCAAAGATGCTGATCACCGCGAACGCCTGCTGCATGACGGTGACGGAGGTCGACGCGACCTTGGAGGTGTCCGCCTGGAGCAGAGCCCGTAGCCGAGTCGTGCCCCCACCGTAGCAGGGAGAGAACACGCCGTTGCCGTTGATCGTACCGATGGTGGGATTGCTCAACCGCCACAGAACCGGAACCGGCTCTCCCTGATTCGACCGTGCCTCAAACTGAAAACTTGCGCTGGGACTTCCCGTCCCGGTCAGATTGGCGTTGGCTGGTTCGATGTGGAAGCCCACTGTAGAGGCCTGCTCGGGATCCGATCCGGCGGGCGTGCCGCTGGTGCACGCCAGGAAGGAAACCGCGATCGGGACCAGCCAGGGCCGCATGAATCAAACGTATGAGGTGCGAACCTCGCGTCAAGTTCGAAGCCTACTTCATGGTCACCTGTCGCGACGCAGTTCCCGTTGACCGTTGACCGTTGACGCGGTTCCCTCTCACCTCTCACCTCGCATCGCGTCACTCCCACTCGATCGTCGCCGGTGGTTTGCTGCTCACGTCGTACACTACCCGGTTCACCCCTTTGACCTCGTTCGCGATCCGGTTGGAAACCCGGGCCAGCACCTCCGGCGGAAACGGAAACCAGTCAGCCGTCATCCCGTCCCGGCTGGTCACGGCCCGAAGCGCCACGGCCTGGTCGTAGGTCCGGAAATCTCCCTGCACTCCCACGGAGCGAATCGGGAGCAGCACCGCGAACGCCTGCCAGATCTCGTCGTAAAGCGCCGCCGCGCGGATTTCCTCGATGTAGATCGCGTCTACCGCCCGAAGGGTGTCGAGCCCCTCGCGGGTGACCTCGCCCAGGATCCGGATGGCTAACCCGGGCCCCGGAAACGGGTGCCGGCCCACCATCTCCTCGGGCAGCCCCAGCTCCCGCCCCACCTGCCGCACCTCGTCCTTGAACAGCTCCCGGAGCGGCTCGATCAGCGCAAATGGCAGCCGCTCCGGCAACCCGCCGACATTGTGATGGGTCTTAATGGTGACCGAGGGACCGCCCCGCGGCGAGAACGACTCGATGACGTCGGGATAGAGCGTCCCCTGGACCAGGAACCCGACCTCACCACCCAGCTTTTCCGCCTCGGCCGCGAACACCTCGATGAATTCCGTGCCGATGATCCGCCGCTTCTGCTCCGGCTCGGTGACCCCCGCCAGCTTGGCCAGGAAGCGGTCGCTCGCATCCACCACCCGGAGGTCGATGCCCAGGTGCCGGCGGAAGGTCCGCTCCACCTGGTCCCGCTCGTGGAGCCGCAGCAACCCGTGGTCCACGAAGATGCAGGTGAGCCGGTCCCCGACCGCGCGATGGACCAGCGCCGCCGCCACCGCCGAATCCACCCCGCCGGAAAGCCCGCAGATGACCCGCGCCGACCCGCGGGTTCGACCCCGGATCCGGTCGCACTCCGCCTCGATGAAATGCCCCGCGGTCCAGTCCGGGCGGCACCCGCAGATCTCGAACAGGAAGTTGGCGAGGATCTCACTCCCCCGCGGGGTGTGGGCCACCTCGGGATGGAACTGCACCGCGAAGATCCTCTTCCCGAGGTGCTCCATTGCGGCCACTGGGGTATTGGCGCTCGAGGCCGTGCGCACGAAACCGGGGGGCAGGGCTCCCACCTGGTCTCCATGGCTCATCCACACCTGAATCTCTTCGCCGGGCCCGAAGCCCCGGAAAAGCCGCCCGTCCTGCACCGTGAGCGCCGCCCGCCCGTACTCCCGCCGCTCTCCCGGAATCACCTCCCCGCCGGCGAGCCGGGCGATCAGCTGCATCCCGTAGCAGAGTCCCAGAATCGGCACCCCGAGCTCGACGAGTTCCTTGGGCGCGAGCGGGGCGCCTTCGTCGTACACCGAGTTGGGTCCCCCCGAGAGGATGATCCCCTTGGGGTTCCACTCCCGGATCCACTCGATCGAACGATCCGGCGAGTGAATCTCGGAGTAGACGTGGGCCTCCCGCACCCGCCGCGCGATCAGCTGGGTGAACTGGGAGCCATAGTCGAGGATGAGGATGCCGTCGTGGTGGGTCATGGTCCTAACGGCGTGAACCGTGAACAGTGAACAGTGAACGGGACCTGCCCGGCGAACAACTCTTCGGTTGCCGAGCGGTTCCCGTTGACCGTTGACTGTTGACCGTTGACGCTGGTGCGGTTCACTGTTCACCGTTCACGCTGTTGTATCTGATCAGATCCTCCACCGTCTCCCGCCGCCGCACCACTCGCCACCGGCCGTCGTCCACCAGGATCTCCGGGGGCCGCGGCCGGTCGTTGTAGTTCGAGCTCATCACGAACCCGTACGCTCCCGCGCCCAGAATGGCGAGCACCTCTCCCCGCTCCACCGCCGGAAGCATGCGGCCCAAGGCAAGGAAGTCGCCCGATTCGCAGATCGGTCCGACCACGTCCACCAGCCGCTCCCGGCACCCCTGCTCCTGCACCACGACGATCTCGTGATACGCCTGATACCGGCTGGGCCGCTCCAGGTCGTTCATGCCGGTGTCCACCACCACGAAGTCGGTGCCCCCGGCGTGCTTGCGGTACAGCACCGTGGCCAGCAGCACCCCCGCGCTCCCCACCAGATAGCGGCCCGGCTCGATTCGGATCGTGACGCCCAGCCCGGCCAGCATCGGCCGGAGCGTCTCGGCGAGCCGTTGGGGGGCCAGCGGGGTTTCCACGTGGTACTGGATTCCTAACCCGCCACCCAGGTCGAGCGACTCGATCGTCTCGATCCCTTCCGCCCGGAGCGCCGCCAGAAGCTCGGCCAGGCGCGCCGCCCCCTGCTCGAACGGCGCAGGATCCAGCACCTGGCTCCCCACATGCATCGCGAGCCCGACCAGCGCCAGCGAGGGGACCGCTCGAATCCGGCGGGCCGTTTCGATGACCTGGTCGGCCGGAATTCCGAACTTCGCAGCCGCCATCGCGGTCCGGGTATAGGGATGGGTTTCCACCGTGACGTCGGGATTGACCCGAATCCCGACCCGCACCGGTGGGCCACCGAGCCGCTGGGCTTCCGCCCCCAGCGCGTCCAGCTCCTCCAGCGATTCGAGGTTGAGCTGCCCGATCCGCGCCGCAGCCGCGGCCGCCAGCTCGTCGGGTCGCTTGCCAACCCCGCTGAAGACGATGCGGTCCGGCGCGAAACCGGCCCGGAGCACCCGGTGGAGCTCGCCCAGCGAGACGATGTCGCACCCGGCACCCCGCTCCCGCAACAGTTCCAGCACCGCGGAGCAGGAGTTCGCCTTGACGGCGTAATCGATGCGATGAGGAAGGGGCGCGAAGGCGGCTGTCAGCTCGGCGAACCGGCGCCGGATCGCGGCCGCATTGTAGACGTACGCGGGAGTGCCGGCCTCGCGCGCGATCTCCGCGAGCGGGACCCCTTCGAGCACCAGCGCTCCGTCCGGTCGGCGGCAGAGCCCGGCATCCTCGAATAGGGCAGCCTGACGCTCCGGCCGCCCGACCGCCTGACCGCCGGTCAGTATGCTTTCCCCCACACCGCCTCGACGACCGCCGGCTTTCCCGTCCAGATGCAGGTGGCCGGCGCCTCGGCCGACCGGAACTCCGGATCGGGTAGCACCCGGATCGTCGCCTTGGTCTGCGCCTTGATGTCGGCCTCGACCGCAGGATCCCCACAGAAACCGGCAAAGACGAAGCCCCCGTCCCCCGCCAGAAAATCGATGAATTCCTGCTTCGATTTCGGGCCCCGCAGGGTATGCTGATCCCGCCGCGTCCGGGCCAGCTCGAAGAGCTCCACCTGCATACGGTCCATCTCTGCCGAAAGCTGCTGGACCAGGCCGGCCAGCGGGATCGACTCCTTGGGTCCCCCGGTGCGCCGCGCCAGCATTGCCGTCTGGCTCGCGAGATCACGGGGACCGAGTTCCAAGCGCAGCGGCACGCCCCGGGTTTCCCACTCGTAATACTTGGCCCCCGGCGTCATCCCGTCGCGCAAATCGAGGTGCGCGCGAATCCCGCCGGCGGCGAGCTCGCTGCGGATCCGTGCGCCGGCCTCCGCGACCCGAGCCCGATCTTCGTCGCCCTTCCAGATCGGCACGATCACCACCTGCCACTGGGCCAGCCGGGGCGGGCAGACCAGACCCTTGTCGTCCCCGTGGGTCATGATGAGGGCGCCCACCAGCCGGGTCGAAACCCCCCACGAGGTGCTCCACACGTAGTCGAGGCCGCCTTCGGGAGTCTGGTACGTCACCTCGAAGGCCCGGGCAAAGTTCTGACCCAGGTGATGGCTGGTCCCCGCCTGCAGGCCCTTGTGGTCCTGCATCATCGCTTCGAGCGCGTAGGTGCGGACCGCCCCCGCGAATTTCTCGCTATCGGTCTTGGGACCGGTCAGCACCGGCATCGCCATCCACTCTTCCATGAACCGGCGATAGACCCCCAGCATCTGGCGGGCCTCCGCTTCCGCCTCGGCCTCGGTCGCGTGGGCCGTGTGACCTTCTTGCCAGAGAAATTCCGTGGTGCGGAGGAAAAGCCGGGTGCGGAGCTCCCAGCGCACCACGTTGGCCCACTGATTGATCAGTACCGGCAGGTCCCGCCAGCTCTGGATCCACTTCGCGAACATCGCGTAGATGATGGTCTCGGACGTCGGCCGAATCACCAGAGGTTCTTCCAGTTCCTTGCCGCCGCCGTGCGTGACCACCGCGGTTTCCGGCGCGAACCCCTCGACGTGCTCGGCTTCCTTCTGGAGGAAGCTCTGCGGGATGAACAGCGGGAAATAGGCGTTCTGGTGACCGGTGTCCTTGAACATCCGGTCGAGCGCCTTCTGCATTTCTTCCCAGATGGCGTAGCCGTTGGGACGGATCACCATGCAGCCGCGGACCGGGCTGTAATCCGCCAGTTCGGCCTTCAGGACCAGCTCGTTGTACCAGGCGGAAAAATCCTCCGCCCGGGTCGTCAGTCCCTTGGTCTCAGCCATTGCCCGCCAAGCTCATCTGCAAATGCGGTTCCCGTTCACCGTTCACCGCTCACCGTTCACGTTGTTCCTCGCCGGCCGTCCGCCTTCAGCCAGAGCCATCCTAAGCTCCAACCCCACACTGGCAAGGGCGACTTCGCGCTGCGCCCCGCTCGCCAGATCCTTGATTATCGCGCCGGCTCGACCCCGTTCCTCCGGTCCGATCATGACCGCGAAGCGGGCTCCGCGCGCGTCGGCCAGTTTGAGCTGTTTCACCACCTTGTCGGTACCCAGGCTGTATTCCACTCGCAAATCCTGCTCTCGAAGCTGGTGCGCCAACCTGAGGATCGCCGGCCGCTCCTCCGGGGTGACCGAGATCAGGAAGATCTCGACACTCGCCGGCGCGGGGGGGGTCCGGCCCCGTTCCTTGAGCAGCTCACCTAGCACCACGTCGCCCATCCCGAACCCGAGCGCCGGAAGATCGATCCCGCCGATTCGCTGGAGCAGATCGTCGTAGCGACCACCGCCGCAGACGGCCCGGAAGGTGCCCTGCGCATCGAACAGCTCGAAGACCGTCCCGGTGTAGTAGGCCAGCCCCCGGACGATGCGAAGGTCGAGGTCCACGAACTCGCCCAGACCCATCGCATCGAGCCCCGCCAGGGTTTGCCGCAGCGGCTCTCCGGCCCCTGCCGTCATCGGAAAGCGCGCCTCGATGTCGGCCCAGGTCGTGAGCTCGGGCAAGCTTTCCAGCCCCGCCGCGGCTGCCGCCGAGACCCCGGAGTCGAGCAGGGCCTGTTTGCGGGCGCCGTATTCCGATCGGCCCAGCTTGTCGATCGCCTGGAACGCGAGGTCTTGTCGTTCCTTCCCGATGCCCGTCTCCTCGAGCAGCACCGCCAGCATCCGTCGGTCCGACACCCTGACCCGCACGTCCGTCGCGCCGAGTCCGAGCGCCCGCATCACGTCGATCGCGAGCGCGATGATCTCGGCATCTCCCAGTGGCCCCGGTTCGCCGATGAGGTCGCAGTTGAGCTGGAAGTGCTCCCGCAGCCGGCCCCGCTGGTGCCGCTCGTAGCGGAAGAGCTGGGGAATCGAGAACCACCGGATCGGCTTCTTGAGCCCGTTGGCGCGCTCCCCCACCATCCGGGCCAGCGTGGGCGTCATCTCCGGGCGGAGCGCCACAGCGCGGTCACCCTTGTCGACGAAGCTGTACAGTTGGGCGACGATCTCTTCCCCGCTCTTGCCGGTGTAGAGCTCCAGCGGCTCCAGCGGGGGCCCGTCGTACTCCTCGAATCCGTAGCGCCGGGCCACTCGGCGCATGGCGTCGAAGATGTGGTTCCGAAGCGCGAGTTCCTCGGGGTAGAAATCCCGAAAGCCCGGGAGACCCTGGAGCGGCATGGGGCAAACATAAGCTATCGGCTATCGGCTATCAGCTATCGGCTGTCGACCGCGGCACCAGTCAACGGTCAGTCTGCTAGCTGATAGCCGATCGCTGATAGCCGATAGCCTACACCGGCCCCAGCCCCGTCGCCTCCATCACGTCGCCCACCGTATGAAACGATCCGGTGACCAGCACCGTCGCGGCGCCTTCCTGCACCCGCCCGAGGGCTTCCCGAAAGTCCGGGATCAGCTGCCAGGTGGCGTGCGCCGGAGGCCGGTGCGGATCCCGAAGCCACTGCCGCAGCCAGTCCGGATCCCAGCGTCGGCCCCCCTCCGCGCTCGGGGCCACCGTGAGGATTCCCCGGTCCACCACCCGATCGAGCCGCACCAGCATTTCCGGCCAGGCCTTGTCGCCCAGGATCGAAACCAGGGCGTGGATCGGCCGCTTCGGTGCGACGTCCCCCTCCTCCACCGCCGCGCACAAGGCCGCCATCCCGTCCGGATTATGGGCGACGTCGAACAACCACTTGCCCCGTCGATCGAGCCGACCCGGCAGGGTCACCGAACCGAACGCCTCTCGAATCGCCGCTCGGCCCGGGCGATACCGCGAGGGCAGAGCTTCCAGAACCGCTTCCGCGATCGCGGCGTTCCTGCGCTGATGCGCTCCCCGGAGTGCGAGGGGCCCATCATAGAGCCACCCTGGCGGCACAACTCGCACTTCTGCCTTGTCCGCCCCGTCCGCCCTGTCAGCTTCCGCCTCCAGCACCGCCACGATCTCGGGCCGGGTCTCTCCCACCACGAACGGCACCCCTGGCTTCGCGATCCCGGCCTTCTCGCGCGCGATCTCGGCCAGGGTTTCGCCCAGGTACTTCTGATGATCCATTTCGATCTTGGTCACCGCGCTGACCAGCGGGCGCACCACGTTGGTGCTGTCCAGCCGGCCTCCTAACCCGACCTCGATGACGGCGATTTCCGCCCCGCGGGCCGCAAGGTCGGCAAAGGCCAGCGCCGTAGTCGTCTCGAAGAAGGTCGCCCCGAGCCGGTCCGCCACGGGCCGGAGCCGCTCCACCCACATCGCCACCGCCGCTTCCCCGATCGGCACCCCGTCCACCTGGACCCGTTCCCGGAACGAAACCAGGTGAGGAGAGGTGTACATGCCTACCCTCCATCCGCTGACCCGGAGCGCCCCGGCCACCAGAGCTGTGACGCTCCCTTTCCCGTTGGTGCCTCCGATATGAATGGTGGGGTAGACCGTGTGAGGATTGCCCAGCTCCGCGAGCAGCGTGCGGGTGGCGTCGAGCCCGAATTTGATCTGGGTGACGCGAGGGAAGAGGTAGGCGAGGGCGTCCGGATAGGAGAGGGACACGGGAAAAGAAGCGTGAACGGTCAACAGTCAACGGTCAACGGGAACTGTGGGACCTAAGCTCGAGCTGATAGCCGATAGCCTCTATTCACCGTTCACCGTTCACGTTGCACCCTCGACAGCCGCGCTCCCCAACATATGCCGGATCAGCCGCGCCGCGGTTTCCCGGAGCGATCCCCGGGCCACCACGTCGTCAATCTGGCCGTGCTCGAGGAGGAATTCGGCGGTCTGGAACCCTTCCGGAAGGTCCTGCCCGATCGTCTGCTTGATGACCCGCTGTCCCGCGAACCCGATCACGGCCCCGGGCTCGGCCAGCACGGCGTCGCCCTGCATCGCGAACGACGCCGAAACCCCGCCCGTCGTGGGATTGGTGAGGATCGTGATGAACGGCACCGCCCCGTGCTTCATCTCGGCGATCGCGGTGGAGGTCTTGGCCATCTGCATCAGCGACAGCACCCCCTCCTGCATCCGCGCCCCGCCCGATGTGCAGACCAGGACCAACGGCAACCGCTTGTCGGCCGACCGCCGGGCCAGCCGGGCTACCTTTTCCCCCACCACCGACCCCATGGACCCGCCCATGAAGCCGAAGTTCATGACCCCGAGGTGGCAGGCGATACCTTCCAGCCGACCGAACCCGGCATACATCGCCTCAGAGGCTCCTGCTTTCTTCACCGCGGCGGTGAGCCGGTCCCGGTAGTGCTCAAAACCGAGCGGATCCTCGGACCGGAGATTCCCGTAGAACTCCCGCCACGTCCCGGGATCGGTCAGGAGTTCGATGTATTCCTCCGCAGTGAACCGGCGGTGGTATCCGCACTCGGTGCACACGTTGAGCGCCTTCTCGAATCGCTCCCGGATGTCGACATGGCCACAATGCTCGCACCGCTCCCAGGCATCTTTGGGGATTTCCAGCTTGGTCCGCTGCGAGATCCGCGGTTTGCGCTCTTTCTTGAACCACGCCATCACGGCCATAGGCTTGGCTTAGGGGGCACGAGGAAACCCTGATCGGATAGAACCGAGGCTCAATCTGGCGCAATCGCCTGCGGCCCGCTAGGCCTTGCGCGCTAAGTCGTTGTCACGGCTCGGCATAGCCGGCCAGGCGGGAATCCCAGGCAACCCGCATAACCAGTCCCAGCGAAAGCCCGCTCGCCAGCACGAACGACCCTCCGTAGGAGAAGAAGGGCAACGGAATCCCCGTGATGGGCATCAGGTTGACCGTCATCCCGACATTTTCGAACAGGTGGGTGAAGAACAGGCCCAGCACCCCGAACACCACCAGGCTGGAAAACGAATCCGTCGCCCGGCGGGCGATCCTGAGCAACACGAAGAAGAAGAACAGGAAGAGACTGAGCGCCACCGTCACCCCGGCAAAGCCCAACTCCTCCCCAACCACGGCAAAAATGAAGTCGGTGTATTGCTCCGGGAGAAACGCGAGCCGCTTCTGGGGTCCGTTCAGGAACCCGTTTCCGAACAGTCCCCCCGAGCCCACCGCCACCTTAGACTGGATCGCCTGATAACCCGAGTGAACCGGATCGCTGTAGGGATTGAGGAAAGTGATCAGCCGCTGCTGCTGGTAGTCTTTGAGCTGGTTCCAGAGAATGATGGCGATGACCCCCATCGCCGAGTTGACCATGTAGATGACAACCCCCTCGACCACATAGGACCGCCACGCCACCAGCAGCACGAACAGAAGCAGCATCCAGGCGCCCCACCAGCCGGTGTTGCCCGCCAGCAGGAGGCTGATCACTGGCGAAGCGAGCAGGAGCAGGAGCCGCGGTGAGACCCCCGCCCAGAACAGCATCGCGAAGAGAATGCCCACGAAGACGATGGCGCTGCCCAGGTCGGGCTGGGCCATCACCAGCAGGATCGGCACCCCCGTAATGAGGCACGGCGTGATGAGCGCCCGCACGGTGCGGGGCGCTTCCCGGAACGAGGAGAGATAGCGCGCCAGCAGCAGGATCGTGCCGAGCTTGGCCAGCTCGACCGGCTGCCCGAGCCGGTATCCTCCGATCGTGAGCCAGCTCTTGCTCGCCGCGGCAGTCCCCGATCCGGTGCCCAAGAAGAGCGTGACGATGAGGAGCGCGATACCGATCCCATACAGTCCGGGCGCGGCCCATTCGAGCAGCCGGAAATTCACCCGAAAGACCACCGCCGCCGCCACCACGGCAATGCCCATCCAGACCAGCTGGCGTACCCAGGCGTTCCGGGCCGCGCTCGGGACGTCGGTCTGCCCCGCGGAATACACCATGAGCAGCCCGAACGCCGCCAGGGCGAGGACCGCCAGCAACAGCGACCGGTCGAGGCCGCCCCGCCTCATCGACCGCCCGACTGCTCGGTCCGCCCGGTCCGCCCGGTCCGCCCCGTATCAGGAATGATCGTATCTGGCCCGATTTCCGTCGGTCGAGGCACCGAATCCTCGACCACCGGAAACCGCACCCGCGCCCGCGCCAGCGACGGGTCCTGCGCGGCCAGGTACCGCCGCATCACCTCCACGACGAAGGGCGCCACCGTCGAGCCGTGCTCCTTGAACTCCATGATGGCCCCCACCACCACCTGGGGATCGTCCGCCGGCGCGAAACCGATGAACCAGCCGTGATCCTTCCCGTGGGGGTTCTGCGCCGTCCCCGTCTTGCCGTCGACATTGATCTCCCGTCCCCCGCTCGCCGCGGCGGTGCCCGCCCGCACCACCTCCGCGAGCGCAGTCCGGATGCCCTCCAGCTGCGACTGGTTGAGCCCCAGCGAAAGCACCGGGGCCCCGTTCGCTCGGTCCACCAAATAGGGAGCCCCGCTGGTGCCGTCCCCCGCGAGCGCAGCATAGAATCGCATCATGTTGATGAGCGACTGGGCGTTTTCTCCCTGACCGATGGACAGGTTCAAAGTGACGGCGTTGGTCCATCCCCGCGGTCCCCGGAGCCGGTCGTAGTACGCGGTGTTAGCCGGGAGAAACGACTTCACCTCGCTGCCCAAGTCGATCCCGGTTCGTTCGCCGAAGCCCAGCCGGGTCCCTTCCTCGAGCAGATAGGGGAGGCCCAGCCGAAGCCCCAACTGGTAAAAGTAGGTGTCACAGCTCTGCTTGATCGCTCCCATCAGGTTCAGCGAGCCATGCCCCTCTCTCTTCCAGCATCGGAAGAACCGGTTCCCGAACTGGTAGCCACCCCGGCACGACTGAGGCATTTCGGTATTGAAGTCGGCAACTCCCCGCCGCAGCGCCATCACCGCCATCGCGAGCTTGAACGTGGAAGCCGGCGGGTAGGTGCCTCGAATGGCGCGGTTCATGAGGGGGCGGGCGGAATCGGTATTGAGCTGGGCCCACAGGGGCGGCGCGATCCCCCCGATGAAGCTGTTGGGGTCGAACGTCGGGGCCGAATACAGGGCCAGGATCTCCCCCGAGGGCTTCATCGCCATCAGGGCCCCCCGGGTTCCCGCCAGGGTATGGGACCACAGGCTGTCCACGAAGACCTGGAGCGGCAGGTCGATCGTCGTCCGGATCGGCAGACCCCGGATCGGTGCCAGGGAGGCCGACGAGACTTCCTCCCGTACCATGCGGCCGCGTGCGTCCACCTCGGTGTACCGCACTCCGTCGGTGCCCCGGAGCACCGAGTCATACTGTAGCTCCAGGCCATCCTGCCCCACGATCGAGCCCATCCGCGATCCGGGAAACCGCCCCCGCTTGAGCTCGTCCTCGGAGACCTCACCCACATAACCGACCAGGTGAGCGACTGCGGCCCCCCCGGAGTAGATCCGCCGGGGTTCGGTCTGGACCACGAGGCCGGGCAGG
>DATECI010000323.1:0-2152 GCA_035286985.1 Gemmatimonadales bacterium | reverse complement strand
GTACCGCCGTACCGCCTTACCGCCTTACCGCCTTACCGCCCTACCGCCCTACCGCCCTACCGCGGGAACGCCTCCGGCAGCCCCCCATCTATCGTGATGATGTCTCCGGTGGTGAAGCGGAATTTCTCACTCGCAAGCAGCACCGCCAGCTCCGCGACCGCTTCCGGGGGAATGAGCGTCGCACCCATGAGATTCCTGCTCCGGTAGACCGCGAGCTGCTCCTCGACCGACACCCCGCGGCTCGCCGCCCGCTCCCGGACGAACTCGAGAAAGAGCGGGGTCTCGATCTGATCGGCGTTGATGGCGTTCACCCGGATGCCGTCGGCACCGAGCTCCACCGCCGCCACCCTCAGCGCCTGGAGCAGCGCGGCCTTGCTCCCGCCATAGGCCACGGCCTCCCGGCCCGGCACCAGTGCCGCCTTGGAGACCGAGGCCACGATTGACCCGCCGAGCCCCTGGCGTCGCATTACCAACGCCGCCCGGCCGATGGCCGCGACCGCGCCCAGATAGTGGACCTCGAGCTGGCGCTGGAGATCCTCCCGCCGGATCTCGGTGATCGGGGCGAAGCGGGGCGGCAGCCCCGCGGTGTAGAACAGACAGTCCAGCCCCCCGAACTCGAGCACGGTTTGGCGAAACAGGGCGTCGAGGCTGGTGTCCTCCCGCACGTCCACCGCGGCCGAAACCGCGCGGCCGGGAAATTTGGCCGCGACCTCCGTCGCCACTCCCTCCGACATCTCGCCATTCAGGTCCGCCACCACCACGTGGGCGCCCTCTTCCGCGAACCGCAGTGCGGCGGCCCGGCCGATGCCGCTGCCGCCACCGATAATCACCACCACGTGGCGAGGCAGCAGCTTGGTGGCACGCTCCTTCGCGATCTGCTCCTCGATCTTGCGGCGCTCCAGCGGCCAATGCTCGAACTCGAAGACGTCGGCTTCCGGGATGAACTCGAAGCGGTCCAGCGCCTCCGCGTTGGCTATGGTCTCCAGCACCGCCCGGTAGCAGAGATTGGCGGTCACCGCGCTCCGCTTGTCGGTGAAGGCGGTGATCACGCCGAGCCCGGGCGCCAGCACCACCTTGGCCCAGTCGTCGAGCGGGCGCTCCCCTGCCCCGGCGTGCCGCCCGTGGTACTCCTCGTACTCGGCCCGTGCAGTCTCGAGCTGGCTCCGAACCCGCTCGGCCATCTGTTCGGCCGAAGCCTTTGGGTCGAGGTCGAGCCAGACCGGCAGCCGCCCCGCCCGGAGCAGGTGCTCCGGCGTGGCCATTCCCCGTCCGGTCAGCTCGCGCATCCGCTCGTCGCCCAAAGTCGCGAGCAGATCGTCAGAATTGTCGTAGTGGAGGATCACCCGCTCCGGCTTGCTCAGCAGGCCCCTGATAATCGGTAGCGCGAGCTCCGCCACCCGGCGACGATCCTCGGTGGCCGCGAGCGGGTGTCCGTCCGACCGCCCGACCGCCACCACCCGCTGCGCGGGTACCCGCCCCCTCCGCCTGACGGCCAGGTATTCGTCAATGCGACCGGTCACTGCTAACAGACGGGCATGACACTCCTCGGCGTCCTTTCCCCAGACCACCAGACCGTGATGTGCTAGAGCAATTCCGATGGCATCGTCAGGGATCTGTCCGCCCGACCGCCCGTCCGCCCGTTCCCCGACCGCCCGAGCAAGCGGAAAGCCGGGGCGGACGTAGGGCACGTACACGAGGCTGCCCTCGAACAGCTCGCCCACCAGCCGCTCCGCCTCGGCATCCCTGACGTTGGTCAGGCTCATCGTGGCCACGTCGTGGGTGTGGGCGATCACCCGGTGCGGCAGCAGCGAGTGCAGCGGGGTCTCCACGCTGGGAGCCGGGCCCTCGGCCAGCATGCAGCTCGCCATGAACCGCATCATCTCGGCATCGCTCATCGCTTCCGCGTGTTGCAGTGCCGCTAGACGGGAGAGGGAGAGCTGGGTGAAGCCCTCGCGGGTGATGGTGCGCAGGTCGGTGCCGCTCCCCTTCACCAGGAGGGTGTCCCCGACCTTCGTCGAGGTGTTGCCGCCGCCCGGCTGTACCAGGCGGGTGTCCTGCCCCATGAGGTGCGAGAGGTGGACCAGCTGGTCGAGGGGATCGGCGCCGGCGATATCGGCTGCCCAGCTCCCGAGGCGCCGGGATGACGCTTTGG
>DATECI010000322.1:0-2712 GCA_035286985.1 Gemmatimonadales bacterium | reverse complement strand
CCTCCCCGGCCCCCCGACGGGAAACGCCTGGCCCGCGCCTGGCTACTGCCGCCAAAAGGGCGCACTCCGCCCCGCTGGCAGTACAATCCCCACGGGGTTGGAACCCGTAATGACCGATAGCTTATAGCCGATAGCCGATAGCCGGAGAGCCGTTGCCCCGTCGCCTGAAAACCGTCAAATTGGTAACCTGTTGCAAGCCCGGAGTTTCTGACGCCTGTCCCGGGGCCGGATGACCGTTCCATTTGACAGCAACGAGCGGCCTCTCGTGCAGCGTCTCAAAGAGGCGCTTGGGAGAGAGTACACCCTCGAAGGCGAGATCGGTCGCGGGGGCATGGGGGTTGTCTATCGGGCGCGGGACGAGCGGCTGCACCGCCGGGTCGCCATCAAGGTCCTGCCGCCCGAGTTGGCATTTCAGAAAGAAATCCGGGAGCGGTTCACCCGCGAGGCGCAGACGGCCGCTCGGCTGGCTCATCCCCACATCGTGCCGATTCACGACGTGGGAGAAGGAGCCGGGGTGGTGTACTTCATCATGGGGCTGGTCGAGGGCGAGTCGCTGGGGGCCCGGCTCAAGCGCCGGGGCAAGCTTCCGGCCGATGAGGTGCGCCGGATCATGAAGGAGACGGCCGATGCGCTCTCCGCGGCGCATGCGGTCTCCATCATCCATCGCGACATCAAGCCGGACAACGTGCTCCTGGAGGGAACGCGGGGGCGGGTTATGGTGACGGATTTCGGAATCGCGAAAGCCGTTTCCCAGGCCTCGGGCTCCACCCTGACCGGCGTTGGAGTCGCCATCGGCACGCCGCAATACATGAGTCCGGAGCAGGCCGCCGGCGAGCGGGAGATCGACGGGCGCTCGGATCTCTATTCCCTGGGGGTCGTGGCTTTTCAGATGGCGAGTGGAGCGGTCCCTTTCAACGCCCCGACGGTGGCCGGCATTCTCATGAAGCAGATTACCGAGCCAGCTCCATTGCTGCACGAAACCGAAGCCAACATTCCGGAAGACCTTTCCCTGGCCATCGCGCGGTGCCTGGAGAAGGACCCCGAGAACCGGTGGCCCACCGCGGATTCCCTGCGACGATCGCTGGAGAGCCGGACCGTCACCGGTTACCGGCCCACCGGCACAACCCGCTCGAGCTCCCGGACCGCGACCGGAACTCGCCCCCGGGGCCCATCCGGGACGGACCGGCCTCCGCTGACCCGTCCACCGGCCTCAGCTCCCGGAAAGCGCGCTCCACTGCCGGTACCGCGTTCGCCGGCCGGGGTTGCCCGGGGAGGGGCGGGGGGTGCTGGCCAATGGCGAAAGAACGAGCGGGGGGAGTGGGTGCGGGTCGATGCCGGCGCTGCTCCGATTCCCGACACCGGCGAACCCGCCATCGTGCAGAAGGTGCGGGGGCAATTCGCGCGCTGGTCGGCGACCACGCTCGGCCTGTTCCTGCTGAATCTCGCGACCGGAATCGACACGCCGTGGTTCCTGTTTCCGGCCGCGGGCATGGCGATTGGGCTCCTGCGCAACTACTCACGGCTCTGGCAAGCCGGCTATAGCTGGCGGGACGTGCTGAACCCGCCTCGGGCGCCGGACGCCGTACCGGGTCCGGGGGGCAAGGGCCGGAAACTGCTCGGCGCACCCCGGCCCGAGGAATACGGGCCTTTCTTCGACCGGATCGAGGCAGCGTACAAGGACCGAAAGATGATCCTGGCGCTGCTGCAGCAGCTCCCCGCGGCCGATCGCCAGATGCTGCCGGCCGAGATCGCGGAGACGACCGAGGAGCTTTTCCAGCGGGCCACCGAGCTGGCCCGCACCCTGCACGAGCTCGACACCAGCTTCGGCCACGAGACCCCGGAGCGGATCAAGCAGCGGCTCGATATCCTGACCATGCAGCCCGACGGTCCGGAGCGCGAGCGGCAGATCGGGATCCTGGAGCGCCAGCTCAAGACGGCGATCGAGCTGATGGACCGTCGGACCCGGATCGCGGCCCGGCTGGAGTCGAGCCTGCTGGCGATGCAGAACCTGCGGTTCGACATGCTGCGGCTCAAGTCGGCCGGGGTGGGCGCGGTCCTCAGCGATCTCACCCAAGCCACCCAGCAGGCCCGGGCCATCTCCCGGGATGTGGACCATGCCATCGCCGCGGCAGGAGAGGTTCGGGAGGCGATAGGCTGACCCGCTTCGACAACCGGAACTACTGGGAAACCCGGCTCCGGGAGCACTACACGCTCGCGGGGGGGGGGTATTTGCGGCTGGGCCGCCGCTACAACGAGTGGATGTACCGGGTGCGGGGAGAGGTGTTTGACCGGGTGGTCGGCAGGTTGAACAGCGGGAACAGTGAACAGTCGACAGTGAACCGGAAAAGCCCAAGGCAACCGGCAACGGGCAAGGAGTGGGTTGGGAAGGATGTTCTCGATGTTGGCGCGGGCACTGGGTTCTATGCCGAACGGTGGCTCAAGCTGGGGGCGCAGGTGGTAGGGCTGGACCTCACTGCGGTGGCCGTCCAGGAACTGGCTCGCCGGTTCCCTTCGGCCCGTTTTCTTCAGGCCGACATCGGGCAGCCGCTGGAAGAGATTCCGCTACGGGCGGCGTCGTTCCATGCCATCTCCGCTTTCGACGTGCTCTTTCATATCGTGGACGATGCGGCGTATGCCCGCGCGTTCCGCAACATCGCGGGCCTGCTTCGTCCGGGCGGGTGGTTTCTGTGGTCCGATAACTTCCTCCGGCAT
>DATECI010000321.1:0-10266 GCA_035286985.1 Gemmatimonadales bacterium | reverse complement strand
ATATCGGAGTGCGTTCGGTCCGGGCGGTCCCGGGCTTTCGGTTCCCACCTTCCAGCCGCTCCCGGTTCCCGGCCTTCGGCAGATTCCTGGGCTCGGACCCGTGCTCTTCGAGCAGCCGGTCCTGACCTATGTTGCCTGGCTGCTGATTCCGGCAGCCGGCTGGTTCCTGTTTCGGAGCTTCTGGGGCCTGGCCCTCCGGGCCACCGGCGAGTCGGCCGAGGCCGCGCGAGCGGCGGGGGTGCCGGTAAAGCGGGTTAGGGTTCTGGCCACGCTGGCCGGGGGAGCACTCGGCGGCCTGGGAGGTGCCACCCTCGTCCTGGCGCAGGTCGGGACCTTTGCGGAGAAGATGACGGCGGGGCGCGGATTCATCGCGATCGCGATCGTCGTGCTGGGGCGGTGGCGACCAGGCGGAGTGCTGCTCGGGGCCCTGCTCTTCGGGGGAGCCGGGGCGCTCCAGTTTGGGTTCCAGGCTCAGGGAGTCGAGGTGCCCTATCAGGTGTTTCTGGTGCTGCCGTATGGGTTGGCGCTCCTGGCGCTGGCGGGTGGAATGGGGAGGTCGGGGGCACCGGGGGAGCTGGGGAGGTAAGGCGACTCCTTCTCGGGAGCGCGTCGAGGGCGCTGGGGATGTGCGGCGGAACAGCCGGGGGCTCGGTAGCGGGAGCTTCCGGGATGGCGTGCGGTACTTGCAAGAGCCGAACCGATTAGCGCACTTTGGCCAGGACAATGCACCCCTGCCGGCTCCGGGGCCAACAACGCCGAGGTATGACTTCTCCTATGGAATGGTTCATTAAGGCGTTCATTCGAGCGGCACTACTCTGGTTCGCGGCCGGGATTGCGCTAGGCGTTGGGATCGCGGTCTACCCTCAATGGACAATCTTCCGTCCCGCCCACGCGCACATGACCGTGGCCGGTTTCCTGACCATGCTGGTGTTTGGCGTCGGCTATCAGCTGCTCCCGAGGCTGTTCGGGCATCCCTTGTACAGTCCGGGTCTTGCCGTGGCGCATCTGTTCCTGGCCAATATCGGATTGGGCGGACTGGTCGTTGGCTTTCTAGTCCAGCCGTATGCCAGCGTTGGTGGCCGGTGGATGACCGGCTTGGGAGGGGTGGTATTCGCGATCGGTGCGGCGTTCTGGGTCTGGAATCTCTGGCACACGTTCGACGCGGCCGACGCCCGACAGCGCACGCGAGCCCAGTCCGGCCAGCGGGAACTTCCCACGCTCGGGGAATAGGCCACTGCCGGGCCCGCAGGGCGCTCGGCAGCAGCCGTTGAGCATCAATGCTAGGGTCGACTATGCACCGTGAGTTACATCGTAGCGAGCGAATCGGTTGGCTCCGTGCCGCCGTGCTCGGTGCCAATGACGGCCTCATCTCCACCAGCAGCTTGATCGTCGGGGTGGCTGCTGCCGAGCCGAGCCGGGCGGCCGTCTTGCTCGCGGCCGTCGCTGGCCTCGTAGCCGGCGCTCTTTCCATGGCGGCGGGCGAGTATGTCTCGGTCAGCTCCCAAGGCGATACCGAGCGGGCCGACCTGACGCGTGAGCGCGGTGAGCTCGCGACCTCACCCGAGGCGGAGCGAGCGGAACTGGCGGGGATCTACATGACCCGCGGGCTCAACCGCGATCTTGCCGACCAAGTTGCTAGCCAACTCATGGCCCATGATGCTTTGGGGGCACATGCCCGGGACGAGCTCGGCCTTTACGAGCTGACCCGGGCACGCCCGATTCAGGCCGCCCTGGCGTCCGCGGCCTCATTTGCGACCGGGGCAACACCTCCCGCACTCCTCGCGGCGTTATGGCCGGCCCGGGGCCTAACCCTCGCCGTCGTGACGGTCACGCTGGTGCTCCTCCTCGTCCTGGGCGGTGTCGCGGCTCGGCTGGGGGGCGCTTCGCTCCGGCGAGGAGCCCTGCGGGTCGCGTTTTGGGGCGCGATGGCCATGGCAGGTACCGCCGCAGTCGGCCGTCTATTCGGTGCCGTCGTCTAGGCCGTATGCCAGCCGCCCCCTCCGTGACCACCGCCCCCTTCACATTTTGTTCGCAAAGAATGCCGAGCGCGCGCCACCAGCATACCCCTACGTCCTCAATCTTTGACCCGTCAACGACCGCATCATGGACTCTCATTTGTGAGCTTTGGAGACGGAATTCCGCCGCATTCGCCGAGCCGGCACGCCGCTTGACCCACCGAGTCTGAGGACGTATGGATGGGGGGACCTCTACGGGCTGGGCAACATGCGTTCCTGCACTTCAGCATGGTTTTGGGCCCTGGGCATTGCCTCGATGGTTGCGGCCTGCGGGGAGACGGTGGGCCCGGATGCAGCAACGCTCATCGTGGAAAACAGGTCGCCCCGAACAGTGACCGTGCGCTTCTCGCCCTGCAGTGAAGACGCCTGGGGGTCCAGTCGTGGAAAGGTGTCCGCTGGATCAGAGAAGTCATGGTCTGTCAACCCGGGCTGCTGGGATATTCAGGCTGCGTGGACGGACAATTGCCATTCAGAGACTAGAGGGCGGGTTTTGGGTGCGCGAGAGACTTTCCGCTTCCTGGTTGAAGATCCCGGCCCGAACTTCTGCTGACTCGGCGCCTAGCCCGCTTGCCGTTGGCGGGCCCTCGGCGGAGACGCAAACCGCCTCGTCACCGCTTGATGTTCTCTTCGTCGGTGGCCGGGTCATCCACCCTGAATCGGAGGCCCACAGGAAAGATGACGCGTGCTGGACCAGGGCTGCCAGTTGAAGTGACCAATCCCGATAACGTGGCCATGCGTCTCCTCCGTCCTATCCTACTCAGTCTGATGGGCTCTGCCGCCATCACGGGATGCTCTTCGACCAATCCGAGCGCGGTCGAACAGGCCCGCCTCACCGCAGCAATGCAGCGGTGGGCGAGCAACGGCGGCCCTAACTACCGACTCGAACTGAGCTGGGTGTGTGGGGAATGCCTCCCCTCGTGGACCCATCCCCTTCGGATCCTGGTCGAAGGCGGCCAGGTAACGGCGGTGGTCGACCTTACCACAGGCGCGTCGATCGCCCCGAACGAACGCACCCTCACCATAGCGGGGCTGTTCGGATACATTCAGCGAGCCGTTGACGAGCCTGCCTACCGCCTGGTAGTCGAGTACCACCAGACACTGGGATATCCGATCTCGGTGGCAGTCGATCACAGCGCCACCGCCGTCGACGACGAGGGTGGGTTCCAAGTCAGTAGCGTCGAGTTGTTGCCGTAACCTCCCCCCCTTTGAGGCTGACCAAGACGAACGGGCGGTGCTGGTGGGGAGTATCTTCCTTTTCCGCCTCACCTCCCTAGCCGCGGATCGACCGGACTCAGAACAGGGGATCCAGCATGGACCGGATACTCATCGGCAAGGGCGAGCTGCCAGTCCACTTGCTCGCCAAATACGGAAACCGCCACGGCCTGGTCGCCGGTGCCACCGGTACCGGCAAGACCGTTTCCCTGCTCGTGCTGGCGGAAGGCTTTTCGCGACTCGGGGTGCCGGTATTCATGCCCGACGTGAAGGGGGATGTCGCCGGCCTCGCGCTGGCTGGTGTCACCAACGAGAAGATCCAACAACGGGTCTCCCGGATCGGCATCGAGAGCTACGCTCACGAGGCCAGTCCGGTGTTGTTCTGGGATCTGCACGGCGCCGCGGGCCATCCCATACGCACGACCGTCAGCGAGATCGGCCCGGCTCTCCTGGGCCGGATCCTCGAGCTCAACGACATTCAAGCCGGGATGCTCGAAATTGTTTTCAAGCTGGCGGATGACCAGGGCCTGCTGCTGCTGGACCTCGATGATCTGCGCGCGCTACTGGGGTTCGTCGCGAACGAGCGCAAGGAAATTTCGCAACAGTACGGTCTGATCAGCACCCAGTCGGTATCGGCAATCCAGCGCGCCTTGTTGTCGCTGGAGCGAGAGGGCGGCACCGCGCTCTTCGGCGAGCCGGCGTTGGAACTCGGTGACCTCATGCGCACCGATCTCAGCGGCCGTGGCATCGTCAACATCCTCGCCGCCGACCAGCTGATCCTGCAGCCACGGTTGTATTCGAGCTTCCTGTTGTGGTTGCTGTCGGAGCTGTTCGAAAGCCTGCCCGAGGTGGGCGACCTCGACAAGCCCAAGCTGGTGTTCTTCTTTGATGAGGCCCATTTGCTGTTCGAGGACGCTCCGCCGGCACTGCGCCAGAGAGTGGAGCAGGTCGTGCGGATCATCCGGTCCAAGGGCGTGGGCGTGTATTTCTGCTCGCAGTTCCCCGACGACGTGCCGAACGAGATCCTCGGCCAGCTCGGGAACCGCATCCAGCACGCCCTGCGGGCCTACACCCCGCGAGATCAGAAGGCGGTGCGTACTGCCGCCGAGACCTTCGTCGCCAACCCCAAACTCAACGTCGCCGAGGTCCTCTCGCAGCTTGGGGTGGGCGAGGCTCTGGTTTCCACCCTGCAGGAGAACGGCGTGCCGATGCCGGTGGAGCGCACGCTGATATGTCCCCCGCGATGCCGGATGGGAGCGGTCACCCCCGAGGAGCGGGCGGTAGTCCGGGGCCGCAGCCCGCTAGGCGGCAAATACGACTCGAGGGTGAACCGCGAGTCGGCCTACGAGCTCCTGAGCCGGGCGGCGGGATCGGGTGAGGGGTACGGGGCGCGATCGGTTCCCGCCCCGGCGGAGAAGCGAGAGCAGGGGGGAGGCCCGTTGGGCGACCTGCTGTGGGGTACCAAACGCCGCCAAGGCATGGTGGAGACCATGGCCAAGCAAGCCGCGCGCACTGTTGGAAGCCAGGTCGGCCGGCAGATTCTACGCGGGGTGCTGGGCGGGATCCTGGGTGGAGCACGCCGCAGGTAGCGTTCAGGGTTGAATCAAGAAAGGCCTGGGTTTCCGGAAAACCTCACACGATGAAAGGAAGGCATATGCTGAAGGACTTCAAGGAATTCGCCATGCGGGGGAACGTGGTCGACATGGCGGTAGGGATCATCATCGGTGGTGCCTTTGGCACCATCGTCAAGAGCCTGGTCGAGGACGTTCTGATGCCTCCGATCGGGTTCCTTCTGGGCGGGGTCGACTTTTCCAACTTCTTTGCCGTCCTCAAGCAGGGAAGCACTGCTGGCCCCTATGCGGGCTTGGCCGAGGCCAAAGCGGCGGGCGCGGTGACCGTCAACTACGGGGTCTTCCTGAACGCCGTCATCAGCTTCTTGATTGTGGCCTTCGCCGTTTTCCTGTTCATTCGCGCCATCAATGCGATGCGCCGCCGGGAAGAGCCCGCACCCGCCCCAGCCACGACGAAGGAGTGTCGCTATTGCGGGTCGTCAATACCGATCAAGGCAACTCGCTGCCCCCAGTGCACGTCGCAACTTGCCGCCTAATTCGAGCGCTGGACGCTTTCCGAGCCGGGCCCTGACCCGCCGACGCTGGTGGTGGGGGCGACGGTGCGGGGCGGCTATGCGGTGGCGCAGCCGCCTGGGGGCCGGCGCCGGGCTTCCTGACGCATCCTGCTTGACAGGCAGGCGGTCAAACTTTACAATACAAAGTACTTCTTTTCGGCGAGGCGCGATGAAGGCAGATCGGAAAGTGGCCCTGCTGGGCCTGGTCTTGCTCGTTCCGGCGTTCCTTCTCGTGTCCCTGGGATTGCTGGGTCTCCAACACCCGGCCATCGTGGTCGAGCCGGTGGTGGTGATGGGAGGCTTGCTGCTCGGCTTGGGGTTCAATCTCCTCCGCGTGGTGCGGGTTCGGTTCGGGCGCGAGGCCGACGCGGTCGTCGGGACGATCGCTCTGCGGGTGCGGGGGACCGCGCTCAACCTCGCGGCCATGGGGCTGGGCTTCACGCTCCTCGCGATCATCACGGTCTACCTCTTCGTGGAGAACTTCCAGCCGCGCCTCCTGGAGTAGCGCCGGGCTTTCCCAGCCGTTGGCCTGGGGAGCGCGGCGGTCGTACATTCGTTGGTCCGCGTTGCCCGCGACATCAAGGCACCTCACCTTGGCGATGACAACCTCCACTTGGCCCAGACCCGCGGCCCGCCAGCTTGCTTCGGGGCTCTCATTCCTCCTGGCTCCGGTGCTGCTGGGCGCCCAAGCCATGCCGAATCAGTTGCCGCTCACCGCGGCCGCCCCGGACAGCTTCCTGGTTTCGATGGAGACGACCAGGGGCCGGGTGGTGATCCAGGCCCATCGCGCCTGGTCGCCGCTGGGGGTGGACCGCTTCTACCATTTGACCCGAAGCGGGTTCTACGACGGAGGGGTGATCTACCGGGTGGGTCCCACCGCCAGCTATCCGGGTGGCTTCGTAGTCCAGTTCGGCTTGAGCAACGACTCCAGCGTGAACCGGGCCTGGAACGGGGCCGGCATCCCGGATGAGCCGGTTCGGGTGCCGCACCGGAGGGGTACGGTCATGTTTGCGCGGGGCGGGCCCAACACCCGGACCATCGAGCTCGCCATCGATCTCAGCGCCAACACCGGCCTCGACACGGTCCTCTACCAAGGGGTCCGAGGCTTCCCGCCGATCGGCCTCGTGGTGGAGGGAATGGCCGCGCTCGATTCGCTGAATCGCCGATATGGAAACGCTCCGCTCGCGCACGAGGATTCGATCGCTGCCGGCGGCTGGCGCTACCTGGACCGGGTCTTCCCGGGTCTCGACCGGATCCAGCGGGTCCGGGTAGCGAAGGAATGGAGGGGCCGATGACCCCGGGAGGAGAGTACCGATGTATCGCAAGCGCACCTTTCAGGAAAAACTGGCGGATTCCAAGGACCTTCCCAGGGTAGAGCTGCTTCGCGGGGCGATGCGCCGCCGCCTGGGTCCTGGCACCATCGTCCTGCCGGCTGCCTGGGAGATCGACGCGATCATGCGCCGGGTGCCGCGTGGGAAGGTGGCCACCATCAATCAGATTCGAACCATTCTCGCGGCCCGCCACGGCACGACCACGGCCTGTCCCATCGTCACCGGGATTCATGCTCGGATCGCAGCGGGTGCGGCCGGGGAGCTGGAGCAGATGGGGCGAAAGCGGGTAACGCCCTACTGGCGGACGCTCAAGGAGCGGGGCGAGCTGAATCCGAAATACCCCGGCGGAGTGGCCGGACAACGCCGCCGGCTGGTGGCCGAGGGCCATCGGATCGTGGCGCGGGGGCAGCGGCTCTTCGTGGCAAACCACGAGCGCGTGGTTGCGCGGCTGACCTGACCGGTACCCTCGGGAGGTTCGGGCTCCGGTGCTGAGCCCCCCGATCTCCTCGGGGAGCGGGCCGAGCCCCGGCCGTCCCCCCAGCCGGGCGGAGCTCCTGGCCGCGGCGGGCCGGCGGGTTCCCGACGTCATCGCGGAGCGTCTCTCGGTGCTCTTCTGTGGGATTAACCCGGGCCTCTACTCCGGGGCAACGGGACACCATTTTGCTCGTCCCGGGAACCGGTTCTGGCGCACCCTGTACCGGGCCGGCTTCACCCCGCGACTTCTGCAGCCCTGGGAAGAGCGGCGGCTGCTCGAGCGCGGGTATGGTATCACCAATCTCGTGGAGCGGACGACCGCGACGGCCGCGGAGCTGACCGCAGAAGAACTCGCGGCCAGCCGGCGGCGGCTCGAGCGCAAGGTGCGGCGCTACCGCCCGCGATGGGTTGCCGTCCTCGGGTTGGGGGCGTTCCGGGTGGCTTTCCAGCGGCCGCACGCCGCGGCGGGCCACCAGTGGGAGCGGCTGGGAGGGGCCGGGTTATGGCTGCTGCCGAATCCGAGCGGGCTCAACGCGAATCATCAGCTTCCCGACCTGGTCCGTCGCTTCCGCGCGTTGCGCGGCGCCGCCGACAGCTCCGCCGTGCCGGACCCGTGAAAGCCGGTGGTGCTCGCGGCTGGCGGTTCTCCCCCCGGAAGGTAGGTTCCAGCCATGCACCTGCTCCTGGCGCCGGACTGGACGGGCATGTTCGTCCCGGAGGTCAACCTGCTCGAGCTGATTCTCCGGGGCTCGTTCATGTACTTCCTCTTGCTGGCCGGATTCCGGCTCTTTCGCCGGGAGGCGGGGAGCCTGAGCATGGCCGACCTCCTGGTTGTCGTGATGATCGCGAATGCGGTGCAGAACGGGATTGCGGGGGACTACCACTCCGTTACCGAAGGGGCGGTACTGGCCGGGACCATCCTTGTCTGGAGCTATGTCCTGGACTGGCTGGGATACCGGTTTCCGGTGGTGCACCGGTTGCTGCAAGCGCGCCCGCTGCTCCTCGTGGTCGACGGACGGATACAGGAGCGCAACCTGCGCGCCGAGATGCTGACCGAGGAAGATCTACTCACGCAATTGCGGGAGCAGGGAATCGACCGTCTGAGCCTGGTCCGGCGCTGTTACCTGGAAGGAGACGGCCGCCTGAGCGTGCTGTGGCAGGGCGAGCCTCGGAAGCCGCCTCCCCGGCGGCGCGAGATCAGGTAAGGAACCGGAGATGCCGATCCGGAGGCAGCTCCTTTTGCTCCTGGCCGGGGCCGCGGTGGGTGTGGCTCCCCTGGTTGGCCAGACCCGGGCCGACAGCGCGGCCATCGTCCTCGATGCGGCGCGCACGCTCCGTCAGGATGGACGCCTCGACGCGGCCCGCGAGCTCCTGCAACTGCTGAGGATTCGCTATGGGGGGACTCCTGCCGCCGCCCACGCGGACTCGTTGCTCGGGGTGCTGGAGACCGAAGCTCCTCTAACCCGCGCGACCGGCCGCACCGGATTCATCCTGTTCCACACGATTTATGGCGGCTTCCTGGGGGTGGCCATTCCGGCCGCCTTCGGGGCGGATCAGTCGGAGCCGTACGGGGTCGGCCTCCTGATCGGCGGGCCAGCCGGGTATTTCGGCTCCCGGGCCTTCGCGCGCTCCCACATCACCATGCCAGGCCAGGCCGGGATCGCCTCTTTTGCGACGCTGTGGGGAACCTGGCAGGGAGTGGCGCTGCAGCAGGTCCTCAATATTGGAGAACCGGAAGTCTGCCCGGCGGGACCCGATAGCTGTTATCGCCCCGGATCCGACACCGCGCCCTGGGCGGCCGCAATTGTGGGCGGCTTGGCTGGCCTGGGGACGGGGTTGGTTCTGACCTCTCGTGAGATTCCAAGCGGAACCTCGAGCCTGATCTCTCAAGCTGCCTTCTGGGGGAGCTGGTTCGGGCTCGCTGCCGGCGCGATCATTGGCGCCGAGGGGGAGGGGTTGCTCGCCGCAGCACTGGTTGGCGGTGACGCAGCCGTGCTCGCCGCGATTCCGGCCGCCCGGGCGTGGCGGCCGAGCCCGTCACGGGTCCGGCTCGCGACGGCGGCGGGCATCGCGGGAGGGCTAGCCGGGCTCGGCATCGATTTGCTGGCCAACATCGAGGATGACCAGGCCGCATTCGCCGTCGCGGCGGCCGGCTCGGCGACCGGTCTCCTTGCGGGCGCCTGGATGGGCCGCGGCCGCACGGACGAACCCCAAGGTGAGGAAGCCACCCTGGCGCTGCTCACGGTGCGCGACGGATCGGGGGTTCGTTTTCGGGCTCCGGTGCCGGTGCCGGCCGCGCTGCCGGTGGAGGAGCGGGGCAAGCGCTCCCTCCGGCCGGGACTCCGGGTGTTGTTGCTGGATGCGGTCTTCTGAAGCGCAGGATCCGTCCCTCAACTGGAGGTGGTCATGACCGGGCTCTCCGCACTCTGGCTTCCGATCGTGGTCTCGGCGGTGATGGTTTTCGTCGTGAGCTCGATCATCCACATGGTCCTGCAGGCGTGGCATTCAGGTGATTATCCGAAGGCCCCCAACGAGGACCGGGTTATGGATGCCCTCCGTCCCCTCGCTATTCCGCCGGGAGACTACATGATCCCCCGGGCCGGCAGCACCCAGGAGATGAAATCTGCGGCGTTTACCGAGAAGCTCGCGAAGGGTCCGGTGCTGATGATGACCGTGTTCCCCAGCGGCCCCTTCACCATGGGGAAACAGCTGTTTCAATGGTTCCTCTATGCGGTGGTGGTCGGCATCTTCGCCGCCTACGTGGCCGGGCGGGCGCTCCCCCCGGGCGCTGAGTATCTCCCGGTGTTCCGGTTTGCCGGAGTAACGGCGTTCCTCGGTTATTCGCTGGCGCTCTGGCAGAATTCGATCTGGTACAAGCGCGCCTGGGGGACGACGATCCGGGCCACGATCGACGGCTTCATCTACGCGCTCGCCACGGCGGGAGTGTTCGGCTGGCTGTGGCCGTCCGCCTGACACGGTAGGCTTGCGGGGGGCGGGGATCGGAGCGAGTGTTGGGGTTCCCCTCACGGAGTTTTCCATGCGCGCGCGCCTGATTGCCGCTTGCGGTCTGCTCGGCTTGGCGACCTGGTCCTGCCCCGCCCCGCCCCGC
>DATECI010000320.1:0-2491 GCA_035286985.1 Gemmatimonadales bacterium | reverse complement strand
CCCCCCCCGCTGCCAGCACGGCCAGAGCCAGGAGGAGCCGTCGCTTCACCGCACCCCCTGCTGACCACCCAGGAGGCCGGCGACTTCGGGGCCGAGTCTGGTGATGTCTCCCGCTCCCAGCGTGAGCAGCAGGTCTCCCGGCCGCACCAGCGCCGCGACCCGTCCGGCCAGCACCTGGCGATTGGGCTCATAGACAACCACTCCGCCGGATTCGGTCACCCCCCGGGCCACCACTTCGCCGGTCACTCCGGCAATCGGCTCTTCCCGTGCGGCGAAGATATCCGACACGACCGCGAGATCGGCGTCAGCGAGGGCCGCACCCATTTCCCCGCCGAGCTGAGCGGTGCGGGAAAAGAGGTGGGGTTGAAACACGGCGATGACCCGTCGCCCGGGATAGGCCTGCCGCGCGGCCAGGAGGGTGGCCCGGATCTCGGTCGGGTGATGGGCGTAGTCGTCCACGATTTCGACGCCCGAAAACTCCCCCAGCCGGTCGAATCGGCGGCCTACCCCTTCGAACCCAGCAAGGGCCTCGAGGGCAGGAACGGGGTTTCCTCCCAGGGCGACCACCACGCCGAGGGCAGCAGTGGCGTTCCGCAGGTTATGAATCCCGGGAACCTGTAATCGGAGAGCAACCGGACCGCTGCCGGGGAGCGTGACCGTCGCTCCGGTTTCGAGCCGCGAGGTCGCGATGCCGACGAGGTCGAGATCCGCGGCACCGGGGCCGAATCGCCAGACCTTCGGGGCTGGAAGCCGGCCGGCCACCCGGTCCGATCCGATCGAATCATTCCCGATCAAGACCCGGTCCGCCCGGCCGGCAAAGGTCACGAAGGCGTCCTCCAGTGCTTCAAGCGAGCCATAACACTCCAGGTGATCGGCTTCCACGTTGGTGACCACCGCAATGGCTGGATTCAGGGTGAGGAACGCCCGATCGAACTCGTCGGCTTCCACCACGTAGAGGTCGCGGTCCCCCCCGGCAACCCGGGCATTCCCCCCCCACGAGTCGACTCTGCCTCCGGCAATGCCGGTCACGGGAAACCCGGCTGCCGCCACCGCTTCGGTGGTCATAACCGTCGTCGTGGTCTTGCCATGCGTTCCGGCGATGCCGATACAGCGCCCCGTCGCCACCAATTCCGCCAGCGCGTCCTTTCGGGCAACCACCGGAATCCCCCGAGCCCGGGCCGCTTCCACTTCGGGGTGCCCCGTGCGGATGGCGGCGCTTACCACCACCGCCCGGGCTGGTCCGAGATGCTCAACGTTTTGCCCGGCGTGAACCCGAACCCCGAGAGCTACCAGATCTCCGCACCCGGAAACGTCCGCGTCGGACCCGGTAACCGAGAGACCTCTCTTGCGGGCGATGAGGGCCAGAGCGCTCATTCCTGCCCCTCCGATCCCGACAAAATGCAGCGGCCGGGGATCAGAGGGGAGAAAGAGGTTCATGGCCGATAGGCTAATCTAAAAGCCCATCGCAACTTGGGAAAGAGGATACCTAGCCCGAATAAACCCCGATACGAGCCATGATCGTGGCGGTCGAGTCCGATCGGGCCCGAGCCAGAGCCGCTTGGCGCATGGCGGCGACGCGACCAGGACTCTGAAGCACCCCGGTAACGACCTCGGTCAGGCGCTCCGGCGTCAGTTCCGGCTGGGGAAGGTGAATGGCAGCCCCCGCTTGCTCCATGGCGAGGGCATTCGGGCTCTGGTGGCCGGCCGCGGCCGTCGGAAGCGGTACTAAAATCGAGGGTATCCCCCACGCGCACAGCTCGGCTAAGGTCATCATCCCGGCCCGGCTGAGCGAGAGATCGGCGACGGCATAGGCTGGGGCGATCGGATCCAGAAAGTCGTAGACCTGCACCGCCGGAGGCCCGTGGAACCGACGGAATCGTGGAAAGGTTGCCTTCCCGGTCACCCACAGAAGCTGAACCGCGCCTGCCCCTCCGGATTCCACCCACCGGCCCACCACCTCGTTGATGGCGAGGGCCCCCTGACTCCCGCCAGTCACCAGCAGTACTCGCTTCGACCGGTCCAGGCCGAAATCGGCGAGCGCTCGAGGCCGAAGCGAAAAATCGGGCGGGGTAATCGGGGTACCGGTTTCCAGCACCTCGGTGTGACTGCCCGGACGCAGATAGGCTCTCGCCTCAGGAGAGCCGAGCCAGATTTCTCGGGCGCTCCGGGCCAGCCAGCGCACCGCAAGCCCGGGATAGGCGTTGAGCTCGAGCACCGCGGTGGGAATCCCCCGCCGGGCGGCGAGCCAAACCACCGGTCCGGCGGCGTAGCCCCCGGTGCCGATGACGAGGGCAGGCCGTTCTCTCTCCAGTAGGCGTTTCACCTCGCCGACCAACCGGAGGCCCAGGAACGGCCAACGGAGATTCTTCCACCACTGCCGACGGTAGATCGGCTCTGCGGAAAGGAGGTGGTAGGGAAAGTCCCGAGCTGGGAGGAGCTTGGCCTCCAGACCCCGGCGGGCGCCGGCGAGAACGACGCGCCAGTCGGGGGG
>DATECI010000319.1:0-4719 GCA_035286985.1 Gemmatimonadales bacterium | reverse complement strand
ACCCTCCTCGCGTTCCGGGAAGGGAGGGAAATCGGTCGGCACGTGGGTCTGGCCCAACGGGCCCAGCTCGAAGCACTATTCGGTGGCTGATTTTCGGACACAAACCCGTATTGACAAGTAGTATTTCGGCAGACAGATTTCGCCTCCCTTACGTCGCCCTTCCGGGAGGTGAACGTGCAGTCCCTCAAGCGCTGTGCCCTCGTGGTTGCTCTGGTGCTCTTCTTGCCCGCGATCGCGCTGACTCAGGCGGATCCCAAGAAGATGGAGGCTGGACTGGCGGCCCATGTTGCGGTGCCGGCCGCCACGGTCACCTTCGGGCCAATCGACGTGCCCGGTTTCGATCCCGGGATGAAGATCGCGGCCATCCATGGCGATCCCAACGCCGAATCGGGCTTCTACGTGGTCCGGCTCGCGTTTCCGGCCGGCTACAAGTTCCCGCCCCACTGGCATCCGATGACGGAGAATGTCACGGTGCTCGAGGGAGAGCTGTGGCTGGGAATGGGTGACAAGCGGGATGAGTCGAAGCTCACCGGCTACAAGCCGGGATCGTTCCTGTTCATTCCCGGCAAGATGGCGCACTTTGGCGGTGCCAAGGGAGCCACCATCATCCAGCTGCACGGCCAGGCGCCCTTCAAGATCGAGCTGGCCAACCCGCCGGCGAAGTAGCAGTGAACGGTCAACGGTCAACGGTCAACGGGAACGGCCTTTAGGAGAGGATCCTCCTGGAAGGCAGTTCCCGTTCACCGTTCACGGTTCACGCTTCACAGTAGCGCTCTGATCCACCCCCCATCCACCGCGATGGACTGCCCGGTGATATAGCTGGCCCGCTCCGAGGCGAGGAATGCCGCCAGCGCGGCGAATTCCCGGGGTTCCGCCATCCGCCCCATCGGGATCTGGGCTGCGAAGCGCTTTTGCGCCTCTTCCACCGAGATCCCTTCCTTCTTCGCGTTGACCTGGGCGAGCTCGACCATCCGCTCGGTCCGGGTGAACCCCGGCACCAGATTGTTCACGGTGATGCCCAACGGCGCCACCTCGTTCGCGAGAGTTCGAGCGAATCCGATCACCGCGGCCCGGATACTGTTGGAGAGCATGAGGTTGTCCACCGGCTGCTTGGCGGCGATGGACGTCACATTGAGAATCCGGCCCCACCGCCGCTCCTTCATGCCAGGCAGCACGACTCGGCAGAACTCCACCACACTCGCCAGCACCAGCCGGTAGGCAGTGTCCCACGCGTCGGCGTTGTGCGACTCGAACGGTCCGGCCGGGGGGCCGCCACTGTTGGTGAGCAGAATATCGACCTTGCCGAATACCCGATGCGCCTCACGGACCACCCGCTCGGGCTCGCCCGCCTTGCCCACGTCGGCCTGAACCGTATGTACCTTCGCCCCGGATCGCTGCCGGATCGCTTCGGCGGTGGACCGCAGCGCGCCCTCCCCCCGGGCGCAGAGCACCAGGTTCGCGCCTTCCGCCGCGAGCTCTTCCGCGACGGCTTTGCCGAGCCCTTTGCTCCCGGCCGCCACCAGCGCGACCCGCTCGCGAATCCCCAGGTCCACCTATTTCCTCCGCAGGTAATCGTCGGTCTTGTCAAGCCAGTCCTGCCGCGGCGGCGAAAACACGTCCACGTCCAGGGTGTCCGCCAGCGCCTCGGCCTTGTGGGGCACGTAACCGGGAATGTGGAGCACCTGCCCGGGCATCACGTCCACCGTCTCCTTTTCGTCTTCGCCAATCCAGAACCGTAACCCGCCCTCGAGCACGTAGGTGAGCTGCTCGTTTTCATGAGAGTGCTTCGGCACGATGCAACCCTTCTTCAGATAGACGTGGGCGAGCATCATCCGGTCCCCGGTAATGAGCCGGCGGTCGAGCAGGTCGGTAACCCGCTCGCGAGGGAGCTCCTCCCAGCAGTAATGGGTGACTTTGCTGCTCATAGAGCCCCCCCGGATTCACCGTTCACTGTTCACTGTTCACCGCCCCTCCGCCACTCGCCCGCTCCCCCGCTCGTCCTTGAGCCAGTAGCCGAACCACTGCCGGAGCCGCCCCAGCCGGTCCACCAGGAGCCACGGCTCGCCGGTCCGGGAAAGATCGTGGGTGGAGCGCGGGTAGCGGACGAACTCGACCGGGGTGCCCTGCTTCTTGAGCCCCATGAACCACTGCTCCGCGTCGGTCATCGGGGTGCGGTGGTCCTCCTCCGACTGCACCATGAGCGTAGGGGTCTTCACCCGACGGATGTAGCGCAGCGGCGAAAGGGTGTCGTAGATCGCCGGGTTGTCCCAGGGCTTGCCATAGAACTCGAATTCGGTGAGCCCCTGCGCATCGGACGAGCCGTACCACGACCACCAGTTACTGATCATCCGGTCCACCTGGGCCGCCTTGAACCGGGTGGTTTTCGCGGTCACCCACGCCGTCATCACCCCGCCATAGGAGCCGCCGGTCACTCCCATCCGGGTGGAATCCACATCGGCCCGTTTGGCCGCCACGTCCACCCCGTTCATCAGGTCCTGGTAGTCCTCCGCGAACCAGCGGCCTCGGGTGGCAAAAGTGAATGCCGCGCCGTAGCCGCTCGAGCCCCGCGGATTGGTGAACAGCACCCACATCCCCGCCCCGGCCAGATTCTGGAATTCATCGAACCAGTTCTCGCCATAGGCGGAGTGGGGCCCGCCGTGAATGTAGAGGACCAGGGGATACTTCTTCCCCGGTTCATAACCGTAAGGCTTCATGAGCCAGCCCTCGATCTCGAGCCCCCCCACCGACTTGTAGGTGAATCGCTCGGCATCCGACCAGGCGATCTCGGCGTTGAGCTTGTCGTTGAACCGGGTGAGCTGGCGTTCCCCCCCCTGGCCATCGGCTCCGGCCACGAACAGCTCGGTGGGCCGGGTCAGGCTGGTTGCGACATAGGCGACCGTCTTTCCCTCCTTGTCCCAGTCAAATCCACTGAGCCGGCGGCGCCCGGAGATGGCCTCGGTGAGTCGCTTGCTCGCCGGATCGAGCAGAAACAGCGCGGTGCGCCCGCCGATTGAGGCTCCGAACGAGAGGCGGCCGTCAGGCAGCCAGGTGACCGCCTCCGGTTCGTACTGCCAATCGCCCAACAGGTTGACCGGCGCACCGCCCGCCAGGTCCACGACGTAGATCCGCCGCGATGCGGTTCGTCCCGGCGCCGAGGCGTACGCGACCCGCTTGCTGTCGGGCGACCAGGTAAGCTGGCTCTCGCTGCCATTGGCGGTGGTAATCCGGCGCGGCTCGCCCCCCGCCACCGGGATCACGAAAATGTCGTTGTCGTTCCGCGGGGCCTCGTCCCGCCGGGCCACATAAGGAAGCCGGCCCAGCGAATCGCGCTCGGCTCGGACCACCGAATCGGGACGCAACTTCGCATCGGCCGTGAAGGCAATCCACTGCCCGTCGGGCGAGACCACGGCACCCTGGTGGGAATACCGAGCGTCGGTGATCCGGCGCTTGAAGCCTCCCCCGGCGGGACGCACCCAGATCTGAGCCGCCCGATAGGTGCGTGCCTCCCGCAGCCCGGGCAGGAAGCCCGGGCCGTTGGCTTTGTAGGGAATCTCGGTGATATGCCGTCCATCGAACCGGGCGGGGTCCACCGGACTGGTGATCGCGCCGAACGGCGGCCGAGCCATCGGCTGCATCGGAGCAAAGGGATCGCGCTGGGTGGTATCGCGCGGGGCCCGGCTGGTATCCGCTTCCGACCAGACGATGAAGCTGCCATCTCGGGGCGATGATCCGGCGGGAAGGCTGTCCACCTCGAACGCTTCACCGCCGGCCTGATCCATCCGGAGCGCCCAGGTCCGTCCCTTGCCTCCGGGACGGGTCGAAGTGAAGAGGAGCAGTCTCCCATCGGGCGACCAGCGCGGATTCGAGCTCTCCACCCCGGGCGAGGTGAGCCGCATCGGCTCTCCTCCGGCCGCTGCGGCCAGCCAGACCTCCGAATGCCGCTTGTTCTCGGCAGCCACCACCGTAGTCACCGTGAACGCGATCTGCCTCCCGTCGGGAGACACCGCCGGCGCACTCACCGTGGTGACCCGATACCAATCGTTCGGGGTGAAGGCGCGGGATTGCGCCGCGACCGGTGACCAGGAAGCTGCGACCAAGATGAGCAACCCGCCCAGCGCCACCATTCGCGAGATCCCTAGGATTACCATCACCATGATTCCATTCTCCTCGGCCATTTCACCGGGAAGGCAGTTCCCGTTGACTGTTGACCGTTGACCGTTGACCGTTCCATTGACTGTTCACCGTTCACGCTTCTCTGGTTACCTCTCCCCGCCAACGAAACTGAACACCCACCTCGCCCCGAGCGCCCGCTCCCGCGCATTGACCGCCAGGGCGCTCCGGCTCACCAGAATCGGAAAATCGATTCGAGTCGTAAAGAAGGTAGCTCCGATCCGGTGTCCCAGGCGGAATCCCACACCGGCATCCCCGACCAGCCCGGCGCCTTGCCCGTCCTCAGGAAGATCGCCGTTGCCGAGAGCCAGATCGCCGAATGCCACGATGCGCACCTCCCGGAGGAGCCGGCCCTGGCTGCGTGTGAGTACGACCCGGTCTACCTCGGCGTTGATCGCCAGGAGCCGGGTTGCGCTCGTCGCCGGCGCCAGCCCCCGCACCCCTCCGCCACCCGGCATCAGGTAGTGGACTCCCTTTCGGGCCAGCAAGGCGCCCCGGGAGCGGAGGAAAGGATTGGCGAACTGCTCATAGGGGTCGGCGCCGGCCACG
>DATECI010000318.1:0-2738 GCA_035286985.1 Gemmatimonadales bacterium | reverse complement strand
CCCGCCAGAAGCGGTCGAATATATGCGGCAGGTCGCCGGCCGCAATGCCGATCCCGGTGTCCGCGACCGTCAGGGTCAGATCGGACCCGGCGTCGGCCAGGCCGACTGCGACCCGCCCTCCTGCAGGAGTGTACTTCACCGCGTTGGTGACCAAGTTGAGCAGCAGCTGGCGAATCCGGTTGCGGTCGGCCCGGAATGGCACCGGCCCTTCGGGGATGGAGGTAGTAATGATGAGACCCGCGGCCTCGCCCAGCATGCTCGCGGTCTCACTGGCCTCCGCCACCAACTCGCGAAGGTCGCAATCCTCCAGGGCGAGTGGAAGCCGGCCTTCGTCCGCCCGGGCCAGGGTCAGGAGGCTCTCCACCAGTTCCGACATCCAGTTGATCTGGTCCAGGGATTCGTCCAGCGCCTGAAGGCTTTCGGGCGGAGCGCCCGGATGCCGAAGGGCCCGTTCCACCCCGGCCCGCAGCACCATGAGCGGGGTCTTGAGTTCGTGGCTCGCTTCGGCGGTGAAACGATGCAAGGCTGAAAAACTCCGCTCCAGCCGCTCGAACATCCGATTGACCGCCGCACCCAGCCGGGCCACCTCGTCTCCGCTTTGCTCCACCGCCAGCCGGCGGTGCAGGCTTCGCCCGTCAGTGATCGCCTCGAGCTCCCGCACCATCGCCCCCAACGGCGCCAGGTTCCGGCCGGCGATCCAGTAGCCAAGCAGAAGCGAAGCTGCCAGGATCAGCGGTGCGATCACCAGCATGCTGGAAAGCAACGCCTCGGCATCAAGGACCGGAATGGCGCTTGAGGTCGCCACCAGAATAGCCGCCACCTCGGGGCCGGCCCCCCTCACGGGCACCACCTGGTAGCGGGCCAGTCCCACCCGGTCGTCGAACAGGTACTCGCCGGTCCGCGGTGCCGCCGGCAGCGGCACGAGGGGCGCCAGAAAACGCTCGAAGGAACTGACCGGCAGCGCGGCCGCGCTATCCGAGGAGAACAGGACCTGCCCCTCTTGGTCGACCACGGCGAAGTAGTCCCGGATGCTCTCGAAATAGGAGGCGATCGAGGGTTCGAGCACCGGCTGCGAATCCCGGGTGACCAGCCGGCCCAGCACCTGGTGGGATCCCTCGAGGTACCGCACCGACAGCTCGGCTTCGACCTGGATCCGCTGCTGGAGCCGCACGTCGAACGTCCGGAGGCTGGTGCGCTCCCAGCTGAAGTAGAGCAGGGCTCCGAACGTCGTCATCGTCACCGCGAGGGCGACGGCGTACCCGAGCGTGAGCCGCCAGCGAATCGAGCGCACGTCAGGGCCGGATGACGTATCCTACGCCGCGGACGGTGTGGAGCAGTTTCTTCTCGTGGCCGGCGTCGAGCTTCTTGCGCAGCCGGTTGATGACCACGTCTACGATGTTGGTACCCGGATCGAAGTGGTAATCCCACGCGTACTCGGTGATGAGGGTGCGGGACATAACCCGCTGGCTGTGGCGCATCAGGTACTCCAGGACCGCGTACTCCTTGGGGGTCAGCTCGATCGGCCGCCCGGCCCGGCGAACCTCATGGCTGCTCCGGTCGAGCTCCAGGTCCCCTACCACCAGCCGGGTGGAGGACAACTGCTTGGGCCGGCGGGACAACGCCTCAACCCGCGCCAGGACCTCCTCGAACGAAAACGGCTTGGTCACGTAGTCGTCCGCCCCGGCCCGAAGCGCGTCCACCTTCTGACCCACCGCGTCCTGGGCCGTGAGAATCAGGATCGGGGTGGTGTTGCCGCGATCCCGCAGGGTGCGCAGGACATCCAGGCCGGTCATGCCGGGCAGCCGGAGGTCCAGGATGACGAGGTCGTACTGCCCGTCGGAGGCGAGCCGGAGGGCCTCGAGCCCGTCCGACACGAGATCGGCATGATACTGGGCCTCCTCCAGCCCGCGGTGCAGGTACTGCCCCACGGTCCGGTCATCTTCCACCACCAGGATCTTCATGCCACCGCGCCGATCGCCACCGGCAGGTAGAGCCGGAAGCTGGTGCCCAGGCCCGGCTCGGAATCCACCTCGATCCGGCCCACATGCTGCTCCACGATGCCGTAACAGATGGAAAGGCCCAAGCCGGTGCCTCGCCCCGGTGGCTTGGTGGTGTAGAACGGTTCGAAGATCTTGGGAAGGTCGGCGGCCGGAATGCCGTGGCCGGTGTCGGCGATTTCGATCACGACCTCGTCGGCCCGCACCGGGTTAGACCGAGTGCTGACGGTGAGCACACCGCCTTCTTCCATGGAATCCACGCCGTTGAGCATGAGGGCCATCAGGACCTGGATCATCTGCTCGTCATTGGCCAGGATGGGCGAGAGGCCGTCGGCGAGCCGGCGGGTGACCGTGATCCGGCGAAACCGCTGGTGATGCTTGAGCAGGAACAGGGTCTGTTCGATCAGCTCGTTCACCCCGATAGAACGCTTCGGTGCCGGTTCCTTGGGCCGGCTGAAATCGAGCAGGCCGTCCACAATCCGGGTGCAGCGGTCCACTTCCTTGTCGATGATCTCGAGGTATTCACGGACCGTGCTGTCGGCGGACTTGCCCAGCCGGGCGTCGATCGCCGCGACGCAGGCCCCGATGGTGGCGAGCGGGTTGTTGATCTCATGCATGATGCCGGCGGCGAGCTGGCCGATGGCCGCCAGCTTCTCGCTCTGCAGGATGCGCCGCTGCGCCACCTGGGTCTCGGTCACATCCTCGCCGATGGTGATCACATGGGTGATCGTCTCGCCGTCC
>DATECI010000317.1:0-2379 GCA_035286985.1 Gemmatimonadales bacterium | reverse complement strand
CTGCATTCCGGCACCTGGCTCCGGACGGGACCTGCCCTGTGGCCGAGGATCTCCAGCCCCGGCTCGTCCAGTTCCAGACCAACCGATTCCCCGCGGCGGAGCGCAACGCGGCGGCGGTCCGCGCGGCGATCCAGGAGCTGGGCGGATGACGGCCGCCCGGAAACCCGAGCCCGACTTCCGGGTCCACGGCCGGGTAGCCCTCTGCACCGTTACCGTGACCGCGGTGGCGGTCTATACCGATGCCCGCTGCCCGGGGTGCCAGCGGCTGATCATGGCCATTCCGGGGCTCGTCACGCTCGAGGTCCGGCGGGTGGCGACCACGACCGACCGGAGTGGCCGGGGGCGCGTGGTGACCTGTAAACGATGTGGCCTGTGCGAGGTGATTGAGCATGAGTGACGACGGCCAGAACGTAACTGAGCCCCAAGACCCTGAGCGGGTTGGGCCGCTCGAGCACCCGCGGCACGAGCGGTTCTGTCAGGAGTATCTGATTGACCTGAACTGTACGAAGGCGTATCTCCGCGCGGGGTACAAGGTTACGGCGAATGTTGCCCGGTCCGCCGGGTCGCGGTTGTTGACGAATGTTGGTGTCCAGGCGCGGATCGAGGAGTTGCAACAGGACCGGGCGACGCGCACCGGCATCACCGCTGACAGCGTGCTCGAGGAGCTCGCGATCCTGAAGAGCTCAAATGTCCGGCACTTCGTCGTCGGAGAGGACGGCGAGATCGCCCTCGCCCCCGGGGTTCCAGAGTCGGCGTGGCGCGCCGTGTCGGGGTTGAAGGTGAAGCGGCGAGTGATCCCTCAGAAACAGGGGGAGGCCATCCACGAGATCGAGACCGATTTCAAGCTGTGGGACAAACCGAAGACCCTCCAGCTGGCTGGTCAACACCTCGGGCTCTACAAGGAACGAGTGGAGCATACCGGCCCGGATGGCGGGGTGCTGCGCGTGATGGCCATGACCAAGGACGAGTGGGCGGCGCAGGCGCAGGCCCAACAGGCGGCCCAGCCCGATGACAGCCGTCGCGATTCGTGAGCGTCCGGTTGCCTGGGCGCCGTTTCGGGGCACCAGCCAGGAGCTCTTCCTCGCGTGTCCGGTCTGGGAGGCGCTGTATGCGGGCACCCGGGGTCCGGGGAAGACCGACGCGTTGCTCATGGACTTCGCACAGCACGTGGGCGAGGGATGGGGACCGGACTGGCGCGGGGTCCTGTTCCGCCAGGAGTACAAGCCGCTCTCGGAGGTGGTCAAGAAGTCCGAGAAGTGGTTCCGGCGGATCTTCCCCCGAGCGCGCTTTCTACGGTCGCCGGGGGAATTCAAGTGGGTCTTTCCGGACGGGGAGGAGCTGCTGCTGCGGGCGTTCGCTCGGCCGGCGGACTACTGGGACTACCACGGGCATGAGTACCCGTGGATCGCGTGGGAGGAGCTCACTGCGTGGTCGGGCGGGGAGTGCTACCACCTCATGAAGTCCTGCAACCGCTCTCCGCGGCTCGGCATGCCCCGGAAGTACCGGGCGACCTGCAACCCCTACGGCCCGGGCCACAACTGGGTGAAGGCGTACTTCATCGATCCGGCGCCGGCGGGCGTGCCGTTCGTGGCGGACCGGTCCTCGGCCGCGGCCGTGGCTGCGGAGTATGGCGTGGAGGTGGAGTCCAACGAGGCCCTCCAGACGGTGGCACTGCATGGCCATTACCGGGAGAATCGGGCGCTGATGGAAGCGCAGTCGGACTACCCGCTCTTCATCGCGGCCGCCGCTGCCAACCCGGAGCAGGCGAAGGCGTGGCTCAAAGACGATTGGGACATCGTCGCCGGCGGGATCGTGGACGACCTCTGGGACCGGGCCCGGCATGTCCTGCCGCCATTCGTGGTGCCGTCGACGTGGCGGATCGATCGCGCGTACGACTGGGGATCAACGAAGCCGTTCTCGGTGGGCTGGTGGGCGGAAGCCAACGGGGAAGCGGTGCGACTCGCCGACGGGCGCACGTTCGCGCCGCCGCGTGGGTCCCTGATCCGGGTCGCGGAGTGGTACGGCTGGGACGGAAAGACGCCGAACGTCGGCCTGAAGATGACGGATGCCGCGATCGGCCGGGAGATCGTGGCCCGGGAAAAGGCGCTGGGGTTCGGGACGCGCGTGCAGGCGGGCCCGGCCGATAGCTCGATTTTCGACAAGTTGCCCGGGAAGACGTCGCCCGCCGACGAGATGGCGAGCCACGGCGCCAAGTTCGTGGCGGCCGACAAGTCGCCGGGATCGCGCTGCCGTGGGGCAGAGGCGATTCGCCGACTCCTCACCGAGTCGGCGAAGGACCGTCCCGAGGGACCGGGGTTGTGGATTGTCGAGGGGTGCCGGCAATGGATCCGGACGGTTCCGACGCTGCCACGCTCCGAC
>DATECI010000316.1:0-2071 GCA_035286985.1 Gemmatimonadales bacterium | reverse complement strand
CGATTCCCCTGCTGGCCACGCGGGCGGCGGCGGTCCTGGAAGGTGAGGCGCCCAGCGACGAGCTCTTTGCCGTCGCCGGGGCCACCAGCGCCGAGGAGGCGCTTCCGATTTCGGACCTCCGCGGCTCGGCCACGTTTCGGCGGGAACTGGTGACGGTGCTCACCCGCCGGGCCCTTCACGAGGCGACCTCGCGCGCCGGGATACAGCTCCCATGAGCCAGGAGACTCCCATGAGCCAGGAGATGCTGGTCCGGCTGCAGGTCAACGGCGAGGAGCGGGTGCTTGCCGTGCGGCCCAACACGACCCTCCTGGCCGCGCTCCGCAACCAGCTCGGCCTGACCGGTGCCAAGCAGGGGTGCGGATCCGGAGACTGCGGTGCCTGCACGGTCGAGATGGGGGGGCACCCGGTCGCGTCGTGCCTGACCCTCGCCGTGGCCGCCGACGGGAAGCCGATCACCACGGTCGAGGGGCTGGCGCGGGACGGTGACCTCCACCCGCTCCAGAAGGCGTTCATCAAACACGGGGCGCTGCAGTGCGGCTACTGCACCTCGGGCATGCTGATGTCGGCCAAGCTGCTGATCGATCGGGTTCCCGATCCGTCGGAAGAGGAAATCCGGGAGGCCCTGAGCGGCAACCTCTGTCGCTGCGGGGCCTATCCCCGGATCACCCGCGCCATCCAGGGGTGGCGGAGTTTCGAGGGAGTGCCGCTCGATACCACCCCGATCGTTCACGGGGAGCAGGACCAGCAGCGGGATCACGCCATCGTCGGCCGGGGAGTCACCCGGTATGACGGTCCCGACAAGACGACCGGCCGGGCCAGGTACACCGCCGATCTCCGGCTGCCGGGGATGCTCCACGGGAAGATCCTCGGGAGCCCGATCGCGCACGGGCGAATCATCCGGATCGACGTCTCCAGGGCCCGCGCCCTGCCCGGCGTGCTGGCGGTGATCACCGGCGCCGATGTGCCAGACACCTGGTACGGGGTGAGCCCCGCCCGGGAGGACGAGCAGATCCTGGCCAAGGACCGGGTCCGCTATCTGGGCGACGAGATCGCCGCGGTTGCCGCCGTCGATCTGGACACGGCGGAGCGGGCCCTCCAGCTGATCGACGTGACCATCGAGCCGCTGCCGGCGGTGTTCGACGCTGAGACCGCGATGGCCCCCGGTGCCCCGGTGATCCACCCCGAGCACCCCCGCTACGCCGGCAACATCAACACCCGGGTCGACTGGGATTTCGGCAACGTGGAGCAGGGGTTCGCGGAAGCGGATCTGGTGCGGGAGCAGCGGTTCGTCGGCAACCGCAGCTACCAGAGTCCGATGGAGCCGCACGCTGCGCTGGCCCAGTGGGAGCCGCATGGGGACCGACTCACCCTGTGGGCCAGCACCCAGACCCCCCACTATCTGCACCGCTCGCTCTCCCGGACGCTCGGTGTCCCGATGGGGAACATCCGGGTCATCCGGCCGGCGGTGGGTGGAGGCTTCGGCGCCAAGGCGGAGGCGACGCCGCTCGACTTCTGCGCCGCCATCCTTGCCCGGATGACCGGGCGACCGGTCCTGATGGCCTACACCCGGGAAGAGATGCATGTCCACTTCCGGGGGCGGCACAAGCAGACGATCGACCTGAAGATCGGGGTCAAGGCGGATGGCACCATCACCGCCGTGGACCAGCGGGTGGTCCTCGATGGCGGTGCCTACACCTCCTTCGGCGTCATCACCGCCTACTACGCCGGCTCGATGCTGCCGACGCTGTACCAGATGCCGAACTACCGCTACCAGGGCCTCCGGGTCTATACCAACCTTCCCGCCTCGGGGGCCTTCCGGGGCCACGGGGTGCCGCAGCCCCGGTTCGCCTTCGAGTCGCTGCTCGACATGATCGCCGAGGATCTCGGGTTGGACCCGATCGAGCTCCGGCTCCGCAACGCCATGGCACCAGGCATCCGGACCTGCAACGCGCTCGACATCTCCTCCTGCGAGTTCACCCAGACGCTGGAACGGGCCCGTGAGGCCACGGACTGGGTTGCCAAGAAGGGCAAGCTTCCGCCGGGCGTGGGGATCGGGGTGGGGTGCGGCGGG
>DATECI010000315.1:0-2385 GCA_035286985.1 Gemmatimonadales bacterium | reverse complement strand
GCCTATCTGACTTCGGCGGGATTGGAAGTGCGTCCACTCGCGGGAGGTCGCGCCCGGCGGCCGAACTGGAGCTCGGTGCCGTCAGGGCTCCGCGAGTTTACCTATCATCCGGGCGCGGGGCTCAGGTCACCACCGTGACCGGGGTCTCGGGCCGCCGGTAGGCGATCGCTTCCCACGCGGCATCGAGCGCCTGCTCCACATTGGGGTGCTCCGGGTTCCACGCCTTGGCTGCCACCTGCTCCGCAACGAATCCGGCCAGGGCCAACCATACCGCCGACCAAAGCTCGGCCGATCCCGGCCGGACCTGGCCCCGCTGCTTCCCCGCCGCTACGAGCTGTTGAAGGGCCTCGCGAAACTCCCGAATGCCCCTGCGGGCGGCCTCTTCGTGGAGGGCTTCTTCCGGCGGGCGGAGCAGCATTCGAAGCAGCGCAGGGTCGCGTTGAGCAACCTCCACCAGCTGCCGCCCGATCTTTCCCAGCGCTGCCCGCAGGTTGATGTGGCCATCGGTTGCCTCGGCCACGACCAGCACCCGACCATAGCTTTGGGCTTCCAGGCACGCGGCCGTGAGCAAGGCGTCCTTGCTCGGGAAATGACGATAAATCGTTGCCTCCGCGACTCCGGCCCGCTGGGCAATTTCCGGAGTCGTGGTCCCGCGGTAGCCCTGCGCGGTAAAGAGGTCGAGTGCGGCGCGAACCAGCCGGGCTCGGGTCGCCCGCGCGTCCCGGGTTCGCACCGGACCCGGGGGGCGGTGCCGTACCGAGGGACGAATTGGAGGAGTCGGAGGCGACGGGGGAGCGGCCATAGGGGTCCGAGAATATACTCCGGCCCTTTGAACCCCGTGCGGGGTCCGGCTACTTTGGTCGGCTGTCTCGGTTTCAATCGCCTGCGGTGAGGTTTTCATGAAGTTGCTGGTGCTCGGTGCCGGCCTCCAGGGAGGGGCCGCGGCATTCAACCTCCTGCAACACGCTGCAGTCGGACGGGTCACCCTGGCCGATCGCCAGCCCGGGCGGCTGCCCCGCTTTCTCGAATCAGAACGGGGGCAAAGGCTCGAGCTCGTGGCGCTCGACGCGGCGGATTATGGCGGTCTCGTGACCCTCATGCGGGACCACGATGCCGCACTCTGCGCCTTGCCCTACTATTTCAACGAACCGGTCACCCGCGCGGCCATCGATGCAGGCTGCCATGCCTGCGACCTCGGGGGCAACACCGAGATCGTCTTCCGCCAGAAGCAGCACGGCCCTGCTGCTCTGGAACGGGGTGTCTCCATCATTCCCGACTGCGGGCTCGCCCCGGGGATGGTGAATATCCTCACCGCCGAGGGAATCCGCCGCCTGGACCACACCCGGTCGGTCAACGTGTACGTCGGCGGCCTGCCCCAGCACCCCGTGCCGCCCCTCAATTACCAGATCGTGTACTCACTCGAGGGAGCGCTCGACTACTACACTACTCCGTCGTGGGTGCTCCGCGGCGGGAAGGCGGTGCAGGTGGACGCGCTTTCGGAGCTGGAAACCCAGGAGTTTCCAGCCCCGATCGGGACCCTCGAGGCATTCCACACCGGCGGCGGCATCAGCACCATGCCCTTCGAGTTCGAGGGAAAAATCGAGACCATGGAGTACAAGACCCTGCGCTACCCGGGTCACGCCGCCATCATGCGGCCGATCCGAGAGCTCGGGTTGATCTCCAACACGCCCCTTCAGGTGAAAGGCCAACCGGTCGTGCCTCGCGACGTCTTCATCGCGGCGGTGGAACCCCAGCTCGCCAGGCCGGGGTCGCCCGATCTCGTGGCGCTGCGAGTCGTGGTGACCGGGGAACGGGGCGGCACGCCCGCCACCGTCGGCTTCGAGTTGCTCGATTTCTTCGATGAGGCGCGCGGCATCAGCGCGATGATGCGCACGACCGGCTATTCCCTGGCCCTGATCGCGCTGATGCAGGCCGACGGGACGATCACCGCGAAAGGGGTCCAGACCCCGGACCAGGCAGTCCCCTTTCGGGAGTACGTGGAGGGGCTGGGGCGGTTTGGGGTGCAAATACGTGAACAGTGAACGCTGAACTGTTCACCGTTCAGAACGACCATCCGTTGCTCATCGTGAAGTTGAACCCGTCCGGCCCTTTCGCGAAGTGGAGCGACAGGAGCGCCTGCCGCAAGACTCGAAGTGCGAACCCACCTCCCACACCCACTTTCCAGCCCGAAAACGTCGGGGGCTCTCCGCCGGACACGCCCCCGGCGTCCACGAAGCCGAGCAGCGTCAGCGCGCCGTAGTCGCCCCCGTCGATCAGGTCGTACCGAACTTCGGTGCTGGTGGTCACCAGGCGCCGGCCCACCAGGCGTCCCCGCACGAATCCCCGGTTGCTGTCGAATCCCCCGTACACCGACGATTCCCGCTC
>DATECI010000314.1:0-6641 GCA_035286985.1 Gemmatimonadales bacterium | reverse complement strand
CGATCGCATCTACCTCGAGAAGGCGTACTACCTTGGCCACGGCAAGGGCGGTGACCGGGCCTATCGCCTGCTCGCGAAAGCCCTCGAGCAAACCGGCCGCGCCGCGCTGGGCCAGTATGCGGCCCGGGGCCGGCAGCATCTCGTCCTGGTCCGGTCGTGGGACGGCGTGTTGGTGATGGAGCAGCTCCACTACGCCGACGAGCTCCGCTCACCGAGAGAGGTGCCGCTGGGCGAAGGCGAGATCAAGCCGGCCGAACTCAACCTTGCGGTGCAGTTTATCGAACAGGCCGCGACCGACACGTTCAAGCCGGAGGGCTACCGCGACACGGTGCGGGAGCGGGTGCTCGAGGCGATCCAGCAGAAGGTCGAAGGCCAGGAGATCACCACCGAGCCCGAGGCGCAGTCGGGGGCCAAGATCATCGACCTCATGGAGGCGCTCAAAGCGAGCCTTGCCAAAGCCGGGGCGGAAAAGCCGGCGACCGGCGCGCCCGCCGACCGGCCCCGCAAGCGCAAGGCGGCGGGAGGCCGCTGATGCGGGTTAGGGTAGGCACCAGCGGGTGGTCGTTCAAGGAGTGGAAGGGGTCGTTCTACCCCAGCGACCTCGCCGACGACGGCTGGCTCGCTTTCTATGCCGCCCGGTTCCCCACCGTCGAGATCAACAACACCTTCTATCGGATGCCCCGCGAGGCCACCCTGCTCGACTGGGCCGCCAAGGTGCCCCCGTCCTTTCGCTTCGCGATCAAGGCCTCCCAGCGGATCACCCACAAGGGTCGGCTCCACGATGTGAGCAGCGAAGTGGAGTACTTCACCAGGGTGACCAGCGAGCTGGGCCAACTCCGTGGCCCCACATTGTTCCAGCTGCCGCCCAACCTGAAGTTGGACGTCCCCCGGCTCGCCGCGTTTCTCGAGCTGCTCCCCCGCCGCTGGCAGTCCGCCTTCGAGTTCCGCCACGAGAGCTGGTTCGACGACCAGGTATATGAAACGCTGCGCGCGAAGGACGCCGCCCTGGTGATCGCCGATCACGAAGATTTTCAAACCCCGGTCGTGAGTACCGCGACCTGGGGCTACGCCCGCCTCCACCGGCCCGGATACGACGACGCGGCCCTCGCCCAGTGGGCCCGCAAGCTCTGCGCGCTTGGCGCTGCGGAGCTGTACGTCTTCTTCAAGCACGACGAGGCCCAGGGAGCCGGGCCCCGGGGGGCGGAAGCTTTCAGTCGGGTGGCTGCGGCTTGAATCCCATTTCGGAAAGAAACCGGTAGCCTCCCGTCGGGAACCCCCGCCGCCGCTCCACCCGGGTCAGCACCAGACGGTCCTTCGCCCGCGTCATGCCGACGTACAACAGCCGTCGCGACTCCTGCAGGTCCGAATCGGGCGGCCCGTGGCCTTCCCGGTCGATCCGGATGAGCTGGCCGTCCTCCACTCCCACGATATACACCCGGGAGAACTCGAGTCCTTTGGTGGAGTGCAGGGTCAGGAGATTGACCCGGTTCGGCAGATCGGCGTCCGGTTCGGCGGCATCGGAGCGGGAGAGCGCAATCCGGTCGAGGAAGGCGCGCAGCTGGTCGCCGAGCGACTCTCCCGGGGTCATTCCCCCGCCGAGCAGGCGCCGGAGCCGTGCCATGGCCGCAGGGTAGCGCTCATCCGCGCGCTTCTCTCTCCGATACTGCACCAGCTTCCGTTGCCCGCCGAGCCGCTCAATAACCTCCTCGAGCGAGGGCGCGCCGGAAGCCTCCGGAGGGGAGGGGGGGGCGGTACGCTCCAGGCGGTAGTGATCGAGACAATCGCTGTAGCGGCCCAGCGCGAACGCCTTGGCCACCTCGAGGAGCTCGTTCGCTTCTGGCGGCAGCGTGTCGGGATCGGAGAGCACCAGAGCCAGTCCAAGGTAGTCGAGCAGATACGCCAGCGCGGTCTTTCTGGCGCGAGCCACCTTTTCGGCTTGAAGCCGTGGAAACACGAGCGCCAGGGTTCGCGCGTCTCCCAGTGCGCGATGCGCCTGCCCCGGCTCGATCCCGAGGGCGTGCGCTAAGTCCCCGAGCCGTCGGCTCCCGGGGTGAAGGTCGCGCGCCAGTGGCAGCGAATCGTAGGTGACCATGTCACGACCGCTCTGCTGCCCTGCCGCAGGGCCGCACTCCTGCTCCGCCCTTCGCAGGATCGGAAAGTCGAACCCGTTCCCGTTGTGAGCCACCAGGATATCGTCGCCGCAGAACCCGCGGAACGCGCTCCAGGCCTCTTCCAGCATCGGCTGGTTCTGAACTTCCTCGGGGGTGATCCCGTGGACCTGCCGGGCCGCCTCCGCGATCGGCCCCCGAGGCTGAATGAGCTGCTGGTATTCGGCGACAGCTTCTCCGTTCCTAACCCGGACCGCGCCGAGTTCGATGATTTCACACTTCGCCCGGTCGAAATCACTGGTCTCCACGTCGACTGTCACGAAATCCCGAAAGGTGTCGCGCAGCGTACCAGTGTGAATGAGCTGGAGCGCCTTGAACAACCCGAGGGCCAGCCCGCAAGGCCCTCCGTCCTCCGGGCCGATGACGATTTCCGGCTCCCCGTTCACGGGAACTTCAGGTCTGGTTGATGGTCGAGGGGAGACGGTTGACGCTGTTCCCGGTTCCCCGTACCGATAGGCAGTCAGTCCCGCCCGCATCAGCATCCCCGAAAGCGCTATCTCCAATCCGCCGAGCCGGGGCAGCACGACTCGCCGCCGCCCGTGGAGCGCGCCCTCGAGCCGGCCGGCGAGCTTGACCACGACGGGGTGGGCCACCGGATCCGAGAGCTCCTCGTGGCGATCCTCCAGCGCGGTGCGATACTCGCCGACCCGATGGGACAGCAGTTCCTCGATGAGACCTGCCAGGGATTCGTGCCGGCTCGCCAGGGCGGGAAGATTCTGCAGCGCGGAGTCGGCCCGCCGGATCTTCTTGGCGTCCTCATCCGCCTTCCCGAGCCGCTTTGCCACGATCCCCATCCAGGCCAGCGGCTCGGCTTTTCGGTGCTCCGCCTCCGAGACGATCCGGGCCCACAAGAGGGACGGCAACACCACTCGCACGAACTCTTCCTGCCGGAGCGAATCGCCCGGTGCGGCGATCACCCGCAAAGCGGCGATCAGGTAGCGCACTACCGGGTCGTCCGCCAGCGCCCGTCCCGCGGCCAGCCGGCAGGGAAGCCCCCCGCCGAGAAGCGCCGCCTCCAGCGTCTCGCCCACCTCGTGGGTCCGGTAGAGCACCCCATACTCACCCCAGGGCAGGCCCGAACTGCGCTGGTCCGCCACCAGATCCTCAAGCAGCCAGCGCGCCTCGCTCGCGTCATCTCCGAATCCAAGCACCCGCACCGGGTGCTCCGAGCCCCGCTCGGCCCGAAGCAGTTTCTCTTCGAACAGCGGCGGATTGTGCTGCAGCAGCCGGCGGGCCGCCCCGAAGATCTGCCGGGCGGTCCGCCAGTTCTCATCCAGCACGAGCTTCCGGTCCAGCCGAAAGTCGTTGAGGAAATCCCGGAGGACGCGGGGATCGGCGCCGGCCCACGAATACACCGACTGCTCGTCGTCTCCCACGGCGAAGAGATTCCGGTGCCGTTCGGCCAGGAGCCGGACCACTGCGTACTGGCGCGGGTTGAGGTCCTGGAATTCGTCCACCAGCAGGTAGTCCCAGCGTCCCGCGACCAGACCCGCAATCTCTTCGTAGCGCTCCAGGAGCTCGGCCGTCTGCACCACCAGATCGTCGAAATCCAGCAGGTTCCGCTGCTCGAGGTAATCGCGATAGCGATGCAGGATCGCCAGGTCACCGGGCGAGAGCGCGGCCTGACCGGCGCGCTGGCGTCCAAAGCTCACGAGCAGCGGGCCCCGCCGTCGCTCCCAGACGCCCAGCCGGCGAAGCACCCCGCGTTGGTAGTCCTCGTCGGCGATGCCGAATCCGCGGCGAACCCCCACCCACTCCCCGTGGTCTCGCAGGATTTCGGCGCAGAGGGCATGGAGCGTACCTCGCTTGACCCCCTGGGCCCGGTGTCCCAGTCCCTTGAGCCGGTCGCCGATCTCCTCCGCGGCCTTGTTCGTGAAGGTCACCGCGCAGATTCGGGTCGGGGCGAAACCGTGTCGCTCGATGAGGAACCGAATCCGCTCGATCAGGCAGAGGGTCTTGCCCGAGCCCGGCCCGGCTAGCACGAGCACCGGCCCGAGGGGTGCCTCGATTGCCTCGAGCTGCCGAGCCGAAGGGACAAACCCTTCCCCGACTTCAACCCTCATTCTAGTCCTCTCCACTCACCACGGACCGCAGAGCACTCGATCTGCCAACTCCCCAATCACTTGCTCCCCCTTCCGCTTGGGGACTCGAAACGAGTGGTCCGCACCCTCGAGCACCTCCAGTCTTGCCCGCGGTCCCAGCCGCTCGCAGACCCCGGTGATGAGCCCAAGCTCGGCGAAATCGTCCCTCGAGCCCTGAAGGAATAGCATTGGCACCCGCACCTGAAACAGGTGATCGGCCCGGGAAACCGACGGCTTGCCGGGCGGATGGAGTGGAAAGCCCAGAAAAGCGAGCCCGGCTACCCCCGCGAGCGGCTCCTCCGCTTGCGCCGTACTGGTCATTCGGCCGCCCATGGACTTTCCCCCCGCGATGAGGGGGAGCCCGGGCCATTCGGCGCCCGCCCGCTTCACCGCCTCCCGCACCGACCCCACCAGCCGCGCCGGTGGATCCGGCCGCTTCCGGCCCGAAGCCACGTAGGGGAATTCGTACCGGAGGGTCGCTACCCCCCGCTCGAACAACGCTTGGCTGATCGCCTCCATGAATGGATGCCGCATCCCGGCCCCGGCGCCGTGCGCAAGCACGTAGCCAAACCGTGGAGAGGAGGGAGTGCGCGCCAGCATGATCCTGCCTTCGGTCCTCCACGGCGTGGTTGTTGGTTCCCCGCTCCCCTCTGCCCGTTGTTCGATCATGAGATTCCAAAACCGCATTCCGAACGCCACTCCCTCAACCCTCGACCCTGAATTCTAGTGTGGAGGTTGCAGCACCCCGAAACGTCGCCACCTTTGGGTGTGCCCATTCGCTCTTGCGCCCAGATCACCTGGCTCCTCCTGCTTGGCCTGGGCTCGCCTCTCACCGCCCAATCGTATCACCCGGGGCCCGAGGGTGAGGGGAACCGCTTCTCCCGACTACGGTCCCCGAATCGTCTACCCACCCCCACTTCCGGTCCGCCGTTCCTGATCGCCGATGCCCGCGCCCCGGTTCTTGTTGCCGGGACCAGGTTGCGGGTTCCCGGTTCCCCGTTCCCCGTTGAAAGAACCCACCGCGCCCGCAACGCGCTGATCGGAGGCCTCATTGGCGGCGCGGCCGGAATCGTAACCTGCACCGTGATCTCGAATATTGCGAAGGACCCCGGCACCGGCTTCTCGACCTGCACCCGCAAGGGCTATCTCATCATGGGCCTGGGCGGCGCGGGGGTGGGCGCGCTGATTGGCGCGCTCTTCAAATAGTAGAGCCGCCGCCAGTGGGAGGTTCACTGTTCACCGTCCACCGTTCACGGTATTCTTCCCCATGCTCCGTCGCCTCATTGCGCTGGGCCTTTTCTCCCTCGCTCCTGCCGTTCCGGCCCCCGCCCAGCAGCTGGGCCCGGGTCAGATCCGCCCCCGCCCGGCTGAGGGCCGCGAGCCGGAGTTTCCTCCACCCAGTATCCGCGAGTATCAGCCCCGCTCGACCCTGGTCATGCCGGTCCACCCCGTTCCCCGGGCCAGGTTCCCGGTAGTCGACGTCCACGGTCATCCCCCCGCCCTGACCTCCGCCGAAGCCATCGAGCGGGTCGGCGCGGCCATGGACTCGCTCAATCTCCGCGTGATGGTGAGTGCCAACGGCAGCTCCGGCGACCGGCTAACCCGCCAGCTCGAGGCGGTCCGCAATACCAGCTACAAGGATCGATTCGTGTTCTTCACCGGCCTGGACCTGCGCGCCGTGGGCCCGGGCTCCGGCAGAAGGATCGCCGCTCAGCTCGAGGCCGACGTGAAGGCCGGGGCCGTTGGCGTGGGAGAGATTGGCAAGGGGTTCGGCCTTTCGATCCGTAAAGCCGACGGCACCCGTCTCCAGCTCGACGATCCCGAGCTCGATCCGGTCTGGGAGATGGCCGCCCGCCTCCGGATCCCGATTCTCATCCACGTCGGCGACCCTTCGGAGTTCTTCGCGCCATTCGACTACCACAACGAGCGCTGGCTCGAGTTGGCCCTCTATCCCAGCCGCCGCTACCAGGACCGCGCCCGGTTTCCCGCGTTCGAGGAGCTGATGGCCGAGCGCGATCGCCTCCTGGCGCGCCATCCAAAAACGATCTGGGTGCTGGCCCACCTCGGCTGGCACGCCAACGACCTCGCCCGGCTGGGGAGCATGTTCGATCGATTCCCCAACCTCCACAGCGAGGTCGGGGCCATTCTCTACGATTTGGGCCGACAGCCCCGCACCGCCCGCGAATTCTTCAACAAGTATCAGGACCGGCTGCTCTTCGGGAAGGACAGCTTTCAGCCCGACGAGTACCCCTACTACTGGCGTGTCTTCGAGACCCTGGACGAATACTTCGATTACTACCGGGACTATCACGCGTTCTGGAAGCTTTACGGCATGGATCTGCCCGACGAGGTGCTGCGGAAGCTGTACTACGGCAACGCTTTACGGATTGTG
>DATECI010000313.1:0-3354 GCA_035286985.1 Gemmatimonadales bacterium | reverse complement strand
ACAACATGGCGGAGATCTTTGGCATCCTGGCGGCCGAGCTCAAGACCTACACCGACCGCCTGGCGGCGGTCTGGGCCATGGATCTGGCGGCGGCGAACCGGGAGCTGGCTCGGCTCAAGCTGGCGCCGCTGGATCCCAAGTGTGCCAGCGCGGAGGGTTGTCCGGCACCGTAACAGCTATCAGCTATCGGCTTCAGCCGATAGCCGATAGCCGACTTAGCGAATCCGGACGTACCCGGGCATGGATCGGCCAATGCTCTGCCCCCGCATCGGGGGAGCGATGCTGTTGATCGCGATACCCCCGCGAGCACCCCTGCCGTGGATCTTGCAATCGTCGCGGGGTGAGCCCAGGCCGCCCCGAATGATGACCGTCGGCTCCCGGCTCCCGCCCGCAAAGACCTGGTGATCACCGTCGCCCGCTCCCGGTCCCTCGGCTACTGCAGTCGCTGGCGCCGGGAAGGGAACCTCCGCCAGCTCGGATGCGGTCTCCGCCACGGCGAGGACGCTCGTGCTCATCCGGGGTGCCGGCTCTGCCTCGGTGATCTGGGCTGGTTGATGGATCTCGCTCGCCGCCGAGATCTTCCGAGCGACCGGGCGGGCGCGTGGCATCCGGGTATTACGTCCTGCCTCCAGATCCGAGACCACGCGCGGGTCGGCAACCGGAATGTCCACCAGTTGAATCTGCCGGGTGTGCTGCTCGGCACTCTGGTGTTGCTGGTCGGTCGTGGTGGGCTTGGAACATGCGACGACGGAGTAGGTGGCCGTCAGCGCTGCGAAGAGCATCCTGCCTTGCATCGAGTCCTCCTGGTCCTGCGAGGCGAACGAGCCGAAGGAAGAACTGGAGGGGTAAGCGCATATGCCGGACCACGTTACTCCGACCGCCCAACTCCTGTCGTTGTCCGGCTTTGCTGAACCGGGCCAGGCAGTCGGAACCCGTCGGATGTCTCCCCGGGTGGACGGGATGACCCCGTTTGAGGTCATCCGGCTCCCGGTTGTTCTGGTGCTGGCCGGACTCCTCGGTTGCCGGGCCCAGGAGTCCCCTCGGCTTTCCGATGCGCCAGCCGATGCCGCGCTGGCCGACACGCTCAAGTCCCTGATCGAGCAGGCCTACGACTTCAGCCGGCCGGGTGTGGTCGAGCGGATGAACGGACTCTATCCCGATACCGGACGGGCGATTTCCGCGAGCGGTGGGCAGGTCATCGCATCGGCCGACTCCATCCGGGCCGGGATTGCCGATTTCTGGCGGGACGCGGGAAGCAATATGCGCGAGGCCAGGTGGGAATGGGGACAGGTGTACCTGGACCGCTTGAGTCCGGCTGCGGCGGTCCTGACCGCGACCTGGGCGATTCCCCATATCGCGCCGACCGGGCGGCCCCATGTCATCCGGGGGGCGTGGACCGCGGTCTTTCGGCGCCAGGCGGGCGAGTGGAAGATCGTGGTGGAGCACCTATCGGTCCCACCCACTTGAGGCCAGCCGGGCGTGGCAGAGCGGGGCAGCTGCCGCCATGCTGCCCCTCTGTCACACAGTCCCGCTGTCTAGCGCTTCTGATCCAGCATAAAGGAGATCTTCGCGTTGACCCGGTATTCCACGATCTTGTCGCCCTTCACTATGCCCGTGAAGTTATCGATCCAGATGCTTTTGATGCCGTGAACCGTTTTCGCGGCTTCCTGGACCGCCTGCCGCGCGGCGTCATCGAATCCGGATTTTGATTGGGCAATCACTTCTATGACCTTGACGATGTCGCTCATGGGTCACTCCCGATGGGTGATGGGGTGGTGGATTGGGCTGCGTTAGGGATGGCGCCGTGCCGCCCAGGAAACACGGTCGGGCCGGGGGTTCGTCCCCGACCCCGATGCGCAATATAGAAAGATCCCTATTCCCCGACCGAACGCCGCTCCCGCCGGGCCAGCTCGGCCACCGCGGCGCGGGCCGCCGCGTCGCCGAAGATCTTCTCGCCGTCGTAGCGTCCGTTTTCGATGAAGATCTCCGAGATCTTCTTCCCGGCGGTGACACTTCCGGCCAGGTGAACCCCCGGCACTCCTGATTCGAGCGTTTCCGGATTCAGCTCGGGCCGGCAGGTGTCGGGGTCGAGTGTGATGCCGATCCGGCGAAACAGCTCGAAGTCGGGATGGAATCCGGTCAGGAGATAGACCCGGTCGGCGGGAACCCGCTCGGATCCGTTTCCCTCGATGTGGATGGACACCGCCTCGGGATCGATGCCGGTCACGCGGGCGCCCCAGCGCGCGGCAATCTCCCCGGCCTTGATCCGGTTTTCCAGGTCCGGCTTGAGCCAGTATTTGACCGTGGGCCGGAGCTCCTGGCGCCGGTACACCAGGGTGACCTGGGCCCCGGCCCGGAAGCAATTGAGCGCGTGCTCGACCGCGGAATTCTTGCCTCCCACGATGACGATGCGAAGGCCGCTCGAGAGATGCGGCTCATCGGCGTAGTGGGAAACGTGGGGCAGGTGCTCGCCAGGAACATCGAGCGGGTTGGGGTGATCGAAGTAGCCCGTAGCCAGAACCAGGCGGTCGCATCGCAGCTCTTCCGGCCCGAGCCGGCTCTCGAGACGGCAGTGGATCCCCGCGCCGCCGGGGCGCCGCTCCGCGCCCAGCAGGCGCAGGTAAGTCCGGATCCGCAGCTGCTCGGCCCGCGCCACCCCGCGATAGTATTTCAGGGCCTCTTCGCGGGTGGCCTTCGCCCCGGAGCACACCAGCGGATGCCCGCCGATCTCGAGCCGTTCGGGCGTGGTAAAAAAAGTCAGCCCGACCGGGTATCGAACGATGGAGTCGGCGATGGCACCGGCATCGATCACCAGGGGATCGAGGCCCCGGCGCCGGGCTGAGATAGCGCAAGCCAGGCCAATCGGCCCGGCCCCGACGATCAGGATGCTCTCCGGCACGACGACCCCCGTGAGATTCGACAATCTAGCCTCGGACCTGAACTTCTAGACCGAGCTCCAGCGGCGGATCGCGAAAACGTTTCCCTCCGAGTCGTCGAAGAACGCCATCCAGAGCGCCCGGTCGCGGTCCTGGTGCACCACGTGCGGCTCGCCCCGAAAGTGCACTCCCCGTTCGGTCAGCACCCGGTGCGCGGCGTGAATGTCCTCGACATCGAAGTAGAGCACCGAGGCCGCGTGGTCGAACTCGGGGGTTTCGGCACCTGCCAGGTACAGCCAGACCGAGCCGCACTGAAAGAAGACCAGGTTGGGCGCCTCGAACAGGAACCGGAGTCCGAGGACATCCCGGTAAAAGGCCTTGGCCCGAGCCAGGTCGGTGGCCCGAATGGCGATCTGGCCGATGCCGGTGAGCAGGGGGCGGGCGGAATCGGTGGTGGGTGGGGGGGAGGCAGGGGCGG
>DATECI010000312.1:0-2255 GCA_035286985.1 Gemmatimonadales bacterium | reverse complement strand
AGGGCGATGTAAGGGAGGCCAAATCTGGCCGCCGAAATACTACTTGTCAATACGGGTTTATGTCCGAAAATCAGCCATCGAGTAGTGCTTCGAGCTGGGCCCGCTGGGCCAGACCCACATGCCGACCGATTTCCCTCCCATCCCGGAACGCGAGGAGGGTTGGGATGCCCCGGATGCCGAAGCGTTCGGTGATCCCGGGACTCCGATCGGTGTCCAGCTTGAGGAACAGAGCCTGGCCGGCCCGGTCATGGGCGAGCTGATCCACGATCGGGGCGATCATCTTACAGGGGCCGCACCAGTCGGCGTAGAGATCCACCAGCACCGGCACGTCGGTGCCGGCAAGAACCGCGTCCAGGTTCTCAGCGGAGACTTTGACCGGCCGGTCCAGCAGCAGGGGACGTTTGCAGGACCCGCAGCGGGGGCCGGCCGCCAGCTTCTCAAGGTCGATTCGGTTGAGCTGGGCGCAGAAAGGGCAGGGGATGGTGGCGTGCATGATGGTGAACGGTGAACGGTCAACGGTGAACGGTCAACGGTCAGTCCAGCGGGTGCCGCCAGCGCAGCCCCGGGAACCGCGCGAAATCCCGGTCGGTCGTGATCCACTCGCAGCCGTGCTCGATGGCCAGAGCGGCGTGATAGGCATCGGCGACCAGATTGCCCTTGGCGCCGGCAAGCCGACACAGCCGTCTGAAGATCTCCCAATGGCGTGAGGCGGGTTGGATCAGAACGGCGTTCGGCTGAGCGCGAAGGGCCTCCACGAACTCAAGGGCGCGGTCCAGCGGCGTGGGCGGATCCAGGACCCTCGGGTGGGTCAGTACCCTGAGCGTGCCGCTCAACACCAGCTCGGAGAGTCCGAAGGCCTCCTGCGCCGAGACCCGGCTCCGCAACCACTCTCGATAACCCGCATGGCCCGGCGTGTCTTCGCGAAACGCATAGACCAGGACGTTGACGTCCGGAAGGATCATCGGCGCCGGGGCTTCGGCCGCTCGGCCACCCTTGCCGGGCCGGCCTGGCTCTCACCATGGGGAGACTCCATGCGGTCCAGCAGCGCCGAGGTGTCGTCGAGATCCACGCCGGGTTGAACTCCCCTGCCCCGATAGGTCGGCAGCTCGACGCTCGCGGGCTTGCTGGGGCGGGGTGCCAGGGAGGCCCGCACGGCATCGGCGATGAAATCATTCAGGGAGCGTCCACTTGCCGCCGCCTGGGCCTTGGCTCGGCGGAGCAGGGCATCATCCAGTCGGATCGTGGTCCGCATAGCATAAGAATGTCATATGATAGCATCAAAATGTCAAGGACCGGCCGGCCGGAGGATTGGCGAGGGAGGGAACCGATGCGGCGCCGATCTCCTCGGGTAGCGAATGGCCAATAGCCGATAGCCGATAGCCGATAGCCATCACATTAGCTTTCCTCGATGCGGGTCGACCTTCACGAGCTCCTCGGGCTCCCGGGCGGACGCCGGGACTTCTTCCGGCAAAGCATCGGCCAGTGGGGCGAGCGGCTGCTCGAGCAAACCGAGCGCCGGCTGGCACCGGAAAAGCGCTCCCGCCCGCCCGGCGCCCTTCCGGAAGTGGCCTTTCTCACCGCCTGCACCCGCTGCGGTGCGTGCGAGCCGGTATGCCCGCCCCGCGCGATCCGGTATCTCCCCGCCAGCAGCGGCCTTGGGGCGGGCACTCCGTGGATCGACCCGAAGAGCCAGCCCTGCATCGTGTGCGAGGAAATGCCCTGCGTGCGCTCCTGCCCCACCGGCGCACTCACCATGCCGGATCATGGCTGGCACGGCTACCGGCTGGGCCGGGTCGAATTCGTGCCCGAACGCTGCGTGACCTACCAGGGAACCCCTTGCCGGGTGTGCGTGGATGCCTGCCCGGTGGGCGAACGGGCCCTGACCCAGGATGAGTTGGGTCATCCCGTCCTTCGGTGGGAAGGCTGCGTAGGCTGCGGGGTCTGCGTGCGGGAATGCATCAGCTCTCCCTCGTCCTTTGCCCTCACCATCGCGGAGGAGTGATGGCCTCCCAGCCGGTTCCCTACAAAGTGGACAAGCCCTGGGGTTACGAGCTGATCTGGGCCTGTACCAACCGCTACGTCGGCAAGATTCTCCACGTCAACGCCGGCCACGCGCTGAGCTGCCAGTATCACAATGTGAAAGACGAAACCCTTCATGTGCTCCGGGGCGAAGTCATTCTCCGGTTGGGCCAGGGGGACGGCGTTGAAGAGCTTCGCTTCAAGGCCGGCGAGTCGGTACACATCGCGCCGGGGCA
>DATECI010000311.1:0-8060 GCA_035286985.1 Gemmatimonadales bacterium | reverse complement strand
CGATGCGACAGTTTGGGCGAACCGCACCGGGGACAGGCCTGGGTTTGCATGCCGGCGGCCGTGTGATGCCCGCGCCGGAGCCGTTTGCGACGTTTGGAGGTCTTGCGCTTTGGTACCGCCATTGGAGTTCCTTTTGAGCTAGACGATTAGGAGCTAGGGAGCTAACTCCCCGCCCTCGCACGAGCACGGTCCGCTGTTCAGATCCGCGCCACAGCGGGGGCAGAGCCCGCGGCAATCTTCCCGGCACAGGGGAAACGCATCCACGCCCAGCGCGAGCTCCTCGCGGAGCGCCGGCCTGACGTCCACGTGAGTAATCGGCTCCGTCAGCGGGTAAACGCTGGGATCGTCCTGGAGCTCGGGATCGGCCGAGAATAGTGCCTCGACCGGCTGGTCCACGCCGGTCACGAACTCGGCGAGGCAACGGCGGCAGGTCGCGCGGACCTGGCCATGGAAGCGGCCGTGCCAGTAATACCCGCCCGGTCCGGCCAACTCAAGATCCCCTTCCGCGGTCACCGGTCCGAGGAGTGCCACGCCAAGGCCTTCGAAGAGCGGATCATCCGGCGGCACCTGGCCCGAAATGGGGACTGGACCGTGCCGGAGCTCGCGCAGGTCAACTTGGAGCATAACCTCTAACTATACAGACGGGAAGCACTTAGATCAACTATGAGGGAGCTAGTCCCTCGAAGAAGAAGCTTATCTCCCGCGCCGCGCTTTCGTCGCTATCCGATCCATGCACGGCGTTCCGCCCCTTCGACTCGGCGTAGAGCTTCCGGACCGTATCCGGGGCGGCCTCGGCGGGATCGGTGGCCCCGATGGCAGCCCGGAAGGCGGCGACTGCGTCGTCCTTCTCCAGGGCCATGGGAAAGCAGGGACCGCTGCTCATGAAGCGCACCAACTCCTCATAGAATGGCCGGCCGCGGTGCACCTCGTAAAAGGCCTCGGCCTGATCGTGGGTGAGCCGGGTGAGCCGGGCGGCCCGGATCCGGAATCCCGCCTTTTCGATGTGGGAGATGATCGGGCCGAGTTTTCCAGTGGAAACGGCGTCGGGTTTGATGATGGCGAGAGTCTGGTTGCCGGGCATGGGAGCCTCAAGACGGTCGGGATGACTTTCTGACCAGATCCACCACATCCAGCGGCCGCCGCATGACCGCGATCCCCGCCGCCTCAAAGGCCTGGATCTTCTCTTCCGCGGTGCCCGAGGAGCCGGAGATGATCGCGCCGGCGTGTCCCATCCGGCGCCCCTTGGGGGCGGTTTGCCCCGCGATGAACCCGACGACCGGCTTGGTGACGTACTCGGAGACGAACTTCGCCGCGTTCTGCTCGTCGGTCCCCCCGATCTCACCCAGCATGACGATCGCCTCGGTCCCGGGGTCGTCCTCGAAGGCCCGCAGGACGTCGATGAAGTTGGTGCCGATCAGGGGATCCCCTCCAATGCCGACGCAGGTGCTCTGCCCGATTCCGTTTCGGGTGAGGTGGTTTACGACCTCGTATGTCAGAGTGCCGCTGCGGGAAACCAGGCCGACCCTTCCGGGAGCGCAAATCTGCCCGGGAATGATGCCGACCTTGGCCGCGCCCGGAGTGATGAGGCCGGGACAATTGGGGCCGAGCAAGCGGGCCCGCTTTTCCCGGACGAAGGGAAGGGTCCGTGCCATGTCGAGGACCGGAATGCCTTCGGTGATACAGACGATGAACCCGATGCCCGCGTCGGCCGCTTCGGCAATGGCCCCGGCTGCGAGCGCGGGGGGCACGTAGATAACCGAGGTGTTCGCTCCGGTCTCCGCCACGGCCTCCACCACGGTGTGGAAGATCGGCACCCCACCTTCGAACCGTTGCCCGCCCTTGCCGGGAGTGACCCCTGCGACGATGGGGGTTCCGTATTCCAGCATCTGGCGGGCGTGAAACGCCCCGTCCCGCCCGGTAATGCCCTGCACCACCAGCCGGGTCGCCCGATCGACGAAGATGCTCACGCCGCCTCCCCGGCGAGAGCCACCGCCTGCTTGACCGCTTCGTCCATATCGGAAACGGCCCGCATGCCGATCCTCTCGAGGATCCGCAGCGCTTCGGCTTCATTGGTCCCGGTGAGACGAATCACCACCGGCAGGTTGACCTTGAACTGACCCATGGCGGTCACGATCCCGTTCGCCACATCGTCGGTGCGGGTGATGCCGCCGAAGATGTTGAAGAGGATTGCCTTGACGTTGGGATCGGAGGTGATGATCCGAAGCGCCTGGACCACCTTCTCGGGATTCGAGCTGCCCCCGATGTCGAGGAAATTCGCGGGCTCGCCCCCGTAGAACTTGACGAGGTCCATCGTGGCCATTGCGAGGCCTGCGCCGTTGACGATGCACCCGACGTTGCCGTCCAGCTTGATGAAGCTCAAGCCGGCCTGGCGAGCGGCGACCTCGCCCGGGGCTTCGGCGGTCTCGTCCCTCAGGGCGGCCAGGTCCGGACGCCGGTCGAGCTCGTTGTCATCGATCACGATCTTGGCGTCGAGGGCCAGCACGTCGCCATCGGGTGTCGTCACCAGCGGATTGATCTCGGCCAGCTGGACCCCCTGCGCGACGAAGACCTGGTAGAGCTGCTGCATGATGCCAGCCGCAATCCGGGCGGAGCGGAAATCGTCGTACAAGCAGAGCCCCAGGCCGAGGGCCTGGTGAGGCAGCAGCCCGTAACACGGGTCAACGGCGAACCGGGAGATCGCCTCGGGCCTGGTCGCCGCGACCTCCTCGATGTCCACTCCGCCGGCGGAGCTCACCATGAAGACCGGTCGCTGGGTTTCGCGGTCCATCAGTAGCCCCACGTAGCTCTCGCTCGCGATCTTCGCGGCAGGAACCACGAGCACCTTGTGGACGACCAGTCCCTTGATGGACATGCCGAGGATCGCGGCCGCGGCCTTGACCGCCTGGTCCGGATTTTCGGCCAGCTTTACGCCGCCCGCCTTGCCTCGCCCCCCGGCGTGGACCTGGGCCTTGATCACGACGCGGCCACCCAGGCGCTGGGCAATTGCGCCGGCTTCCTGGGCGGTCGAGGCAACCTCACCGTCGGGCACCGGAATGCCAGCGGCGCGGAGGAGGGAGCGGGCCTGGTATTCGTGGAGGTTCATGGGTGTCGGCTATCGGCTATCGGCTATCGGCTATCGGCTATCGGCTGGGCCGGAAGGTAGTTGGGTCGCGGTGAATAGCCAGACGGCATTGACCGATAGCTGATAGCCGATAGCAGATAGCCGATTGCTCACCGCTGCCGCTCCAACAAGTCCCGCAAATACGACAGCGCGCGCCCCAGCTCCGCGAGGTCGCCGCGTTTCAGGGCCGAATCGGCATGCAACCACCAACGCCGCACCTCGTCGAGGACCGCCTGGGCTCCGGCTCCGACCGGCGCAGGACTGACCTCCCCCCGCAGGTTCCTCCAGGCATCCCGATAGGTTCTGCCAGTGCCGAGCCGCGGTCCGAGGGCCACGTTTACCAGGGCGAGCCGGGGCCGCCCCGTCGGGCTCTCCGCCCACGCCGGCTGATAGGCCACGATCCCTTCCTCCGCCAGCGCGTAGCGGACGGCGCCAGGGCGGAACACGGCGCCTGCGGCACGAATCGAGTCCCGGAGCATGTGCAGGAACGGAAACCGCTCCCAGCGCTGCCGGAGCGCTGCGGCCGACTCGATCGGCGACAACGAATCGAGCCGGTGCAACCGGAGCGAATCTCCCCCTGAGGTGCGGCGGATCACCAGGACCGCGGAGAGAGACTGGGTTCCCGGCCGGACGAACGGCACGACCCGCTCAGCGCCACCGGTGCCTTCCGGTGGCAGGATGCCGGCTCCACCAACTCCGTCGAGCTTGCCGACACTCCAAGCCGGTCCCGCGAGAACTCGACTTTGCGCCAGGGCCAGCTCCTCGGGATAGGCTTCGCCGATTCGGAGTGCGGGAGGGATCCGCTCCGCAGGTTCGATCAGCGGGGCGGAGATGCGCGCCCAGGCGGCGGCCAGCGAATCGGACGGATCGCGGCGGAAGATGCGCACCGCACCGGTTTCCCCATCGACCAGCCCCAGGAATGCCGAGCGGACCATGGAGACGTACCGATCGCTCCAGGGAGACGGGGACGAGGGGGGGGGGATCCGGCTCGCCCCCGGGAAGTACTCGGAGACCAGCAAACCGTCACTCTGCCAGATGACCCGGCCATCGAGCAAGCGAAGCCGCGGGGTCGACCATTGCCCGAAGGGAGCTACTGCCTGCAGCCGTATCGCAGGGTCCAGTCGCCAGCCGATCCTTGCCGGGCGCGGGGCAGAGAGCGCACCTGCAGCCTGCCACGCCCAGGCAAACACCAGCCGCTCCGGCCAGCCCTCGATCGGGACGCCGGCCCCATTCGGACCGGGTGGTGAAGCGATCACGATGCGGGGTGCCCCCGGGCGAACTAACAGCGCGGAAGAAAGCAGCTCCCGGTAGGGCCGAATGCCGGGCCCGGCAGTACCAGCCCCTGCTTCCCAGGACAGTGGCGCACCGGTCGAAGTCACCTGATCATCGCTCACCGCTATGACTACGGCGGGAAGCCCCTGCCCTTCCCTCATTCCGAGCCACACGGGATGGGGTGAGCCCGCAGCGGCGATCCAGCCGCGCTCGGGGGATCGCACCCCGGTGGCGGTCGCAATTACCGAGTCATCCCAAAGCGTGGGAGGCAGGAGCGCAGCCGGGTCTCGGGGGATGAGCGGGCCCTGCTCCAGACCGGCGAGCTGGAACGCAACGGAATCGAGGCTCCGGGTGCTGACTTGCCAACCCGGGTCGGCTGCGGCGGTCCCGGTGTGATGGGGGAGCAGGTGGCCACCGATCCGGGCGAGGCCGAACATCATCCAGAAGACGAAGGCCACCGAGCCAGGAATGCGCACCCACCAGAAGAGACTCGTCACGGCCGCCACGGCGCCAAACCCAGTCTCCAGCCAAGCCATGAGGCTGCGCAGGACGAACTCCGAATGGAGCAGCGGCCCCTGCAGGCCTGCCGCCAGGCGCATGGGCTCGAGCGTCGAGTCCCAGGCCAGAACCAAAGCGAGCGCGGAGAGTAGCACCGCAAGCTGGCCCCTGGCGCGGGGAGCGACCCGGATTCGGCGGCCCGTGATCCGGATCGTCTCTCCGGCCAGATGAAGAAGCACCGTTCCACCGAGGGCAACCACCGAAAGCAGGGTGGCTCGATTCTGGATGTTGGACCAGAAGGGGAAGCTGCCGAGGAACACGCCGAGGTCTTCGTCGAGGAAGGGCTCCTGCACCCCGAACGGGGCGCCGTCCAGGGCAAGACGCAGGTGGTCGATCGAGTTTCCGGCGCCGCCTCCGAGAAGCGCCCCGAGCACCAGGGCGCCCGCGGCCACCGACCAGCGTGGAATCGCTTCGGGCCAGACTCGCGCTGCCTCTATGCCGGGCGGCCGACGGAGGGGAAGAGCGATGCGCGCCGCATGAGTGAAATGCAGGAACAGCCATGCCACGGCGGCTGCAACCACCACGAGCTCGAGACCAGTTTGCGCGAAGGCGCGACGGGCTCCGGCGGTAGCTACGGCATCGGAGATGCTCGCTTCCCAGAGGCGATCGGCGAGGAAGCCGGCACCCCAGCGCCCCAACGCGAGCAGGAGCGCCAGGAGCACGAGCCCGAGGGCGATTCGCCGGCCGCGGCCGGACACGGGTCAGGCTTTGACGCCCTGGGCAACGAGCCAGCCGGTGACCAGGGCGCGGTAGCGCTCCAGGGCTTCCGGGCTGGTGGCCTCGAACCGCAGGACGAGGACGGGCTGGGTATTGGAGGCGCGGAGCAGTCCCCACCCTTCCGGGAAGGCAATCCGGACCCCATCAATGGGGTTCACGGGATACCGCTCGGCGAAATGGGCGGCGGCCCGCTCGACCACTCCGAACTTGAGCTCATCGGGGCAGTCGACCCGGATCTCGGGGGTGGCGAAAGTGCGGGGTAGGTCGGCCAGCAGGCGGGCAATCCCCGGGGGGCCGGCAGCCACGATTTCGAGGAGCCGGGCCGCCGCGAAGAGCGCGTCGTCGAACCCGAACCAGTCGCCCCCGAAGAAGAGGTGCCCGCTCATCTCGCCTGCCAGGGGGGCGGCGAGCTCCTTCATCCGCGCCTTGATGAGGGAATGTCCGGTCTTCCACATCTCGGGCCGAGCCCCGGCCGCCGCCAGCGCTTGGGGGAGGAGCTCGGAGCATTTGACGTCGAAGATCACGGGGACGCCGGCGCCGAAGCGCTGCACCGCGTCGCGGCCGAAGATCACGAGCAGCTGATCCCCAAAGAGCACCTGACCGGTTTCATCCACGGCCCCGAGCCGGTCCCCATCACCGTCGAAGGCGATCCCCAGCTCGGCGCCGGTCAGGCGCACCATCCGCTGCAGGTCGCGGAGATTGTCGGGAACCGTCGGATCGGGATGATGGTTGGGGAAGGTCCCGTCCGATTCACAGAAAAGCGGGGAGACTTCGGCGCCCAACGCCTGGAGGGTGCTCACCGCGATCAGGCTGGCCACCCCGTTGCCGCAGTCCACCACGACCCGGACCGGGCGGGCCGGATGGTTCCGGGCCACGATCGCTTCCCGATAGGCGGGGAGCACCGAGGAAACGGTGTGCTCCTTGCCCTCACCGCTCCGCCATGTTTCCCGGGTGATCACGTCGTGAAGCCCGAGAATCTCCTCGCCGTGAATCGATTCGCCCCCGACCACCATCTTGAAGCCGTTGAACTCGGGCGGGTTATGGCTGCCCGTGACCTGGAGTCCCCCGTCCGCCGGCAGATGATGGATCGCGAAGTAGAGCGCCGGGGTGGGCAACTCACCCACGTCCACCACGGAGGCACCAGTGGACGCGATGCCCTCCCGCACCGCAGCGGCGAGCCGGGCGCCGGAGGGGCGATTGTCGCGCCCGACCGCAAGCACCGGGGCGCGGCCGATCCGATTCCACGCGAGGGTACCGTACGCGCGCCCGAGGGCCTGGGCAAACTCGGACGTGAGCTCGCGGTCCACCACGCCGCGAACATCGTACTGGCGAAAGGTATGTCGAGGTACTTGCATGGGCTTGGGGCGGCAGCCCGCCGCTCACCTCCAGGTCAGCGATCCCGCCGTCGCCATGGCCGCGGCGAGGGCCCCCGACGGCAGCACCCCGAACAGGAGCACCAGAGCCACCGCCGCCCCCACGACGAGCACGGCGGGACGGGGCAGCCCGGCCCCCGCATGGGCGTCGGCCGAGGCCGGCTCGCGCATGTAGGCCGCCATCACCACCGGCAAGTAGTAGCCGGCGGAGACCAGGGTCGTCACCACCAGCACGATGGCGAGAGCGAAATGCCGCTCCTGGATGACCGCGGCCAGGATGGTCCACTTGCCGATGAAGCCGAAGGTGCCGGGCATCCCAAGCAGCGACAGCATGCAGACGGTGAGCGCGAAGGCGAGCCAGGGCCGCTGGCGGGCCAGGCCGGCGATCGAATCCAGGGTGACGGTACGCTCTCCGTCGCGTCCCAGCACGCTCAGGATCCCGAAGGCGGCGAGGGAGGTGAGCACGTACGCCACGAGGTACACCAGCACGGCGCTCAGGCCCAGCTGGGAGCCGGGCCACAGCGCTACCAGGAGGTATCCGGCGTGGGCAATCGAGCTGTAGGCCAGCATTCGTTTGAGCGCGGGCTGGGCCAGCGCCACCAGGTTGCCGAGGATCATCGAGGCGATGGCCAGCGCGGCCACAATCGGTTGCCAGGTGGCCTTCGTTTGAGGGAATGCCTCGATGAAAATCCGGGCCAGCACGATGACGCCGGCGGCCTTGACGCCCGTGGCCATCAGGCCGGTTACCGGGGTTGGGGCTCCATCGTACGCATCCGGGGCCCACATGTGGAACGGGGCCGACGCGATCTTGAAGCCCATGCCGATCAGCAGGAGGCCGGCGCCCAGGAGACCCAGTGGCGGCAGCGGTCCCCGGCCGATGCGCTCTCCGATTCCGAGGAGGCTGGTGCTGCCGGTGGCTCCCCAGAGCAGGGCGATCCCGTAGAGCAAGAAGGCGGAGGCAAACGCCCCCATCAGGAAATACTTGAGGGCGGCCTCCGCCGAAAACGGGCTGCCCCGGT
>DATECI010000310.1:0-6117 GCA_035286985.1 Gemmatimonadales bacterium | reverse complement strand
GAGCCACTCTCATCGGGCACCTCCGGGTGTATGAAATCAGGTCCTTATCCTCAAAAGACGCCGGCCACCCTCCCGGGCGCACGCTGGCCCGTGGTCGGCATCCAGGACCCTGGCGAGGCCCTGGGCCATCCATCGTACGGTGCATCGAAGCCGTCCACTCGCGATACCCCGCCGACCGGGACGCTATCCTCCAGCCCATTAGTCGTTAATCGTCAACAACTTACGGCGAGCCGCCACCCGGCCCCTATTTTGCACCCCCAGTGGTCATGCCGTCCAAAGACCAGCGCTTCCGCGTCGCCATCGTGCTCGGCACCCGTCCGGAGGCCATCAAGATGGCCCCGGTTATCCGGCAGCTCCGGAAACGGACCGGGCTCTTCCAGACCCTCGTCATCACCACCTCGCAGCATCGGGAAATGCTGGCCCAGGCGATGCGCGCCTTCCGGCTCAACTCCGATATCGACCTGGGCCTCTCTCATCACAACCAGACCCTCGCCGACTTCACGGCCCGGGCGCTGATCGCGCTGACCGGCGCGTTCCGCCAGGTGAATCCCGATCTGTTGCTGGTCCAGGGCGATACCTCGACCGTGGTGGCGGCGACCCTGGCCGCCTTCTATCACGGGGTCCCGATCGGGCACGTCGAAGCCGGGCTCCGCTCCGGCGATACCCGCCGTCCCTTCCCGGAGGAAGTGAACCGCCGGATCGCGACCTGCGTCACCGACCTGCATTTTGCTCCTACCGAGCTCGCCCGGGAAAACCTGCTCGCGGAGCGGATCTCCGACGAGCACATCTATGTGACCGGCAACACCATCGTGGATGCCCTCGAGCAGATCCGGCATGACGGGACCTTCGAGGACCCGTCGCTCAACGCGCTCGACTGGAACAGCCGCAAAGTGATCCTTGCAACGGTGCATCGCCGAGAGAATCTGGGCCAGAACCTGCGCGACATCTGCGCCGGGTTCCGCCGGGTCGTGGAACAACATCCGGAAGTCGAGATCGTGATTCCGGTGCATCTCAATCCCCTGGTCCGGGAAATCGTCTTTGCCGAGCTCCGCGGGGTGGACGGAGTCACCCTGCTCGAGCCGATGGCCTACCACGACCTGATCGAGGTAATGCGCCGCAGCGTCCTGATCTGCACCGATTCCGGCGGGATCCAGGAAGAGGCCCCGGCGATGCGGAAGCCGGTGCTCATTCTCCGCAGCGTGACCGAGCGGCCCGAGGTCATCGACTCCCGCTTTGGCGAGCTGGTGGGTTGCGACCGGGACCTGATCGTGGACGAGGTCCACCGTCTCCTTACCGATCCGGCGGCCTATTCCGCCATGACCTCGGGGGAAAACCCGTTCGGTGATGGCCATGCCGCGGAGCGAATTGTCGAAGTCCTCGCGGAGCGCTGCCAAGCCGGCCGGCTGTTCGCTTCGCCCTACGTAGAAGCCCCTGTCCCCCAACACTAGATGGGAACGGTCAACCGTGAACGGCGCATGGTGACTCATATCGGTGAGGCGTTCCGCATCACTTCGCTTGCCGTGCTGCTTGGCTTGGCTCCGGCTCCGGTCCTGGCCCAGGCGCGGGCCGGGGCCAGCTGGGTCGAGGCTGGCGGCTTCTGGGATCACGTCACCAACGACTTCGGTTCCTGGAAGGGCGGCTATGCCAGGGCGGTGCTCTCCGGAGCCCGCAACGTCTGGTACCTGGACGCTCGAGTGCAGGAGGCCTTTCGCGATTCCGGGGTGTACGGCTCGGTCGCCAACGTGCACGTCTTCTCGGACCGCTTCTACACCATGGCGGGCATCGGGGGCGGCACCGGCGATTACGTGCTTCCCGATCTCAGGGCCGACGCCTCGCTCAATGTGAAGCTGGGGCGAACCCGCGCGCTCATCGCGACCGCAGGGGGCACCTGGCTCGAGTCCAAGGACGTGTTCCGGGACCGGGCGGCTTTCGGCTCGCTCACCTGGTACGGCAGCGCCGAGTTCCTGGTGGAAGTGGGAGGCCGGATCAACTGGAGCGACCCGAACGCGATTCGCTCGGCCCGAGGCAGTGCCGCGCTCACGCTGGGCCGGGGGGGAACAACCCTGGTCACGCTCCGGGGCAGCGCCGGCACCGAGGGATACCAGCTTACCGGCGCCGAAACCCTTCAGCAGTTCAAGAGCCAGGAGGTTTCGCTCTCCTGGCGGTACTGGATCAGCCGGAGAATAGGCACTGTGCTGGGGGGGCAGTGGTATCACAATCCCTTCTATAGCCGGACCGGGGTGACGGCCGGGGTGTTCCGTGCCTGGTAAGACTCCCGCCGCGGCACTGGAAGGCGCCCGCCGGCTCGAGGCGCTGCGGATCCACGGCCATCTGGGCGGCGTTATCCGACCCCACCGGGCAATGGCCGGGATTCCCTGGACCGCTTGGCGGTTCGTCACCACCGTCGCCCTGGGCCTGGGCGGCTTTGCGGGCTATGTAGCCCTCCTTCCCTTCATCGGCCGGTTTTGGCAGGTGCTCTTCGAGCGAGGCCGGGCCTGGCTCGGGCTCGAGGCGCTGATCGGGGACCAGCTCCTGGTCTTCCCCGGGGGGATCTCATTCACCGTGCCCAGCGTCGAGGCGACCACTCCAATTCCCGATCTGCGGGTGCTTCAGATCGCGGGCCTGGTCTCCGTGGGCGTCCTGCTGCTGAGCTTCCTGCTTCCCCAGCGGTTCACCCCGCTCCGCTACTTCCTCCGGCTCCTTGCGATCGTTCAGGGCACCGCGATCCTGTTCTTCTGGGTATCGGCCGAGCCGTTCCCGTATCGGATCGCCGATCACGTCTTTATCCTGCTCACCGCCGGACTGGTCGTGATGGGGCTGGTGCCGCTGGTGCTGGGGTTGACGCTGCACGTGTTCGATCTGGCTTTCTGGCGCAAGCTCGGACTGACCGCCGCCATTGTGGTCCACCTGATGGTGTTCGTCCCGCTCAACGTGCTGATCCACGTCTGGCTCCTGCTGCACGCGACCGCGGTGGTGATGCCGGTGCTGTTCCTGGTGTTCGGGCTCCTGCTCAACGTGTTCATCTTCGTCGCGTTCTACGGCTGGGCCCTCTCCTGGACGGGCGACCTGGAGCGGCGCAAGCTCCCTCCGCCGGTACACCTCGGATGATTCCAGTCTTCGTCGTCCTCCTCTACGTCATCGTGGCGATCATGGTGATCTACACCATCCGCCACTACTTCTTCACGCTCAACCGGCTGTTCGGGCGGCACCGCCAGCCCTACGTGGACATCGGGAGTGCGGCGTGGCCACGGGTAGCGGTGTTCATACCCTGCCATAACGAGGAGAAGGTGATCGGGCACATGCTCGACGCACTCCTCGACGGCGACTATCCGGCCGATCGGCTCGCCCTCATCCCTATCGACGACCGTTCGACCGACGGGACCCTCCGGATCCTGCAGGACTATGCCGCACGATTTCCCGGACGGGTGGCTCCCTTCTTCCGGACCGGAGGCACGGGCGGCAAAGCCGCGGCGCTGCGGGATGCCAGCGAACACGCCACCGGATCGGACGTTTCGATTCACCTTGTCTTCGATGCGGATTACCTGCCCGGGCGCGGCCTGATCAAGCAGCTGGTGGCGCCGTTCTTCGACCCGGAGGTAGGCGCGGTGATGGGGCGGGTGGTACCGCTCAACGTGAACAAGTCACTCCTTACCAGGCTGCTCGACCTGGAGCGCACCGGCGGCTACCAGGTGGATCAGCAGGCCCGCATGAATCTGGGCCTCATCCCCCAGTATGGCGGCACCGTGGGCGGGGTGCGGCGCTCGGCGCTGTTCGAGGTAGGCGGCTGGCGCGACGATACCCTGGCAGAAGACACCGACATGACCTTCCGGCTGGTGCTGGCCGGATGGGAAGTCGCCTACCAGAACCGCTCCGAGTGCTACGAAGAGGTGCCGGAGCGCTGGTCATCCCGGATCGCGCAGATCAAGCGCTGGACCCGAGGTCACAACCAGGCGCTGGTGCGCCACTGGTGGCCCCTGCTTAAGCGCCCTCCCCACCTCCGGCGCCGGACCGTCCTCGATGGCCTGTTGCTGCTCGGGGTCTACGCCGTAGGGCCGTTGCTCATGCTCGGGTGGGGATTGGCGCTCTTGCTCTACTACCTGGGAGTGCAGCTGGCCGCAGGGCTCGCCGCCATCTTCGCGGTGGCGATGTACTCCACGCTGGGTAACTTCGCCGCTTTCTTCGAGGTTGCCGCAGGCGTCCGGCTCGACGGATCACGGGGTCGGGTCCGGCTGCTGCCCTTCCTCATCGTGGGATTCCTGGTGAGCCTGGTGTCGGTGACCTGGGCGAGCGTTACCCAGGTCGCGACCGCCTGGCGCCGGGGGCCCCGGCCGTGGGAAAAGACGGCCCGGCACCGCAAACCTGAGCTTGGGGTCCCCGACCACCAGGAGGAGCGTTAGCATGCTGGCGTTTCTCGCCCTCGTGGGTGTCACGCTGGTCTGGTTCCTCCTGCCGCTGCTTCCGGCGCTGCGCGAGCTGGTCCGGCCCACGGACATCGCCCCGCTCAAGGTGGTGGACCGTTCGGCCGGTCTCATCGTGTACTTTGCCCGGAACTTCCGCCGGTACCTGGACCGGGTCCTCCCGGCGGAAGCCGGAGCGGGTGATTACGCCGCGAAGCTCCTCGATGGAACCGAATTTGTCCGGGTGAACCGCCGGATGGAGCAACTGGCGACCGACGGAAAGGTGGAGAAGCGACTCGTCGTGCTCGATGCCCCGCTCAGCCTGCCCGGAGACCAGACCTTCCTGATGGAAGTCTACGCCCGAGCCCCCCTGGTGAGCGGTCCGGAGACCAACTACCGCGCGATTTATGCCGAACGGGACCTGACGCTAGGAGAGAACAACCGGGTCTTTCGCTGGACCCACGCCGGAGGCCCGTTGACCGTGGGAGCGCACTCGATCCTCAGGGGCCGGGTGTCCTCCGATACGCGGGTCTCGTTCGGGGCCGACGTAGTATTCGAGCGGGCCGGGGCGCCGGTCATCGCGCACGGCGAGGCCCGGGAGCCGCCGATCCGTCCGGACAATGGGCTCACGAGCTGGGCGCCCGAGGGGGTTCGGAAGATCGGAGATCACCTGCGGATCGAGGGAGATCTCGATATTCCAAAGGGCAGCCGGGTGACCGGAAACCTGGTGGTCGCCGGCCGGCTCCGAATCGGGGCCGGGGCATTGGTCGAAGGCAGCATCAAGGCACATCGCGACATCGAGCTTGCAGAAGGCGCCCAGGTGAGCGGCGCTGCGGTGAGCCGGGCGCGGCTGTCCGTGGGGCCAGGGGGGTGGATCGGGGGTCCCGCGATCGCAGAGCGGGGCCTTCGGTTGAGCCAGAATGCCGTGGTAGGCGGGCCTTCGCTTCCGGCCACCGTGTCAGCAACCGAAGTCGAGCTGGCCCCGGGAGCGACGGTCTACGGACAGATCAGCGCGATGCGGGGGGCGCGGACGCTGTAGTCAGCACGACCGATCCAACGCAATGCCAAATCGCCAGGGTCAGCGCCGCTCCTGCGGTTTGCTCATCCTCCCCATAGCAGCCGAGTTGCGAATACCCCGAGTCCATTAACACCAGCGAACTGCCCACGTCATGCCGGTTGCCGAGCTGCGGTGGGGAGGCGATGATTGGGGGGCCTTACCTCCAATCCGATCACAGGGAGAGCAGCCATGAGAGTCAGTCGAGTGATGCTGATTACGCTGGCGCTGGGCGGGACCTCGCTCCTCACCGCCGCAGCCAGGACCGGTGCGCTGGATTGGGTGCTGCTGGGCCAGCGCACGGTAAGCGACCGGGCCGACCACGACGTGATTGTGGTGACCGGCGCCCGGGGCGACTTCAAGAGCATCAAGATCACGGTTCAGCGCGCGTCAGTGGATTTCCACCGGGTGGTGGTGCACTACGGTAACGGCACCAAGCAGGAAGTCGAGCTCCGCAACACCATTCGCGCCGGCGGCGAATCCCGCGCGATCGACCTGATCGGGGCCGACCGGATTATCAACCGGGTCGAATTCTGGTACGACGCGAATACCATCCGCGGGCGAAGGGCGGTCGTGCGGCTATTCGGGTTGCGGTAGCCCGCCTCAACACCTGAGGGCTAGCCGGGCCCCCTGGGTCCGCTGAGATCGGCTAGGGCCGCCGGGGCC
>DATECI010000309.1:0-7018 GCA_035286985.1 Gemmatimonadales bacterium | reverse complement strand
GAACGCCGAATAGCGGGGCCAGAAGCCATACGCCGCGGCTCCGAAGAGGGGGATCGACAGGAGAACGACCAGCCAGGCGACCCGGTTTCGGGGGCCCAACCCCGGGTTCGCCGGTCGCGCAAGGCCAAGGACCAACACGAGGAGAAAGGCGACATTCGCCGGGTACAGATTGGTTCCTCCGCCCGCCGAGGAAAACCGGGCCGGAAGCAGCATTCCTTGAAAGAGCGTACCGGCCCGACTTCCGTCGAAACCGGCGCGGCCATAGGCCACGGCATAACTGCCCGGGACCGCATCTCCCAGCGCGCTGATGACGGACCAAAGCTCCAGCGCCAACACCGCCCCAAGGAGCAAAGCGAGCCAGGCTTCGCGCCGGCTCCAGTTGGGCCGGAGGAATCCTCTGTCAGGGTCCCAGCAGGCCGCGAACAGTACGGCCACCGGAAGGAGAATGCCGAGGAATTCCTTCGTCAGCATGACCAGAGCGGCAAGGAGCGCGAGCGCGACTCCCCGGCCTTTCCAGGCCGGGGCGACTCGAAATCCGGCCCCCACCAACACCATGAGCAGCAGCAGGATCAGGGCGAGGGGCTCGCCCATCAGGAACAGCCACCCCTCGGTTGAGGGAACCGTCACGGTGAAGAGGAGAGCGGCAACCCCCGATGCCAACGGCGTCGCTCCGAGGCGCCGGGCCACGGCCACCAGCAACAGGGCAGCCACCAGCATGAACCCGGCGCGTTGCAGTTGCCAGACAACAGGGTTTTCCCCAGCGAGTGCCCAGGTGAGGGCGAACTGAACGTAGGAGAGGTAATTTGCACGGCCATCGGCGCGATTGAAGCTGGCCACGGCCTCGACCCCGCTCCAAAAGCCGGACGATTGTCGGAGCAGGGGAATCAGGTCAGCGTAGTCCCATACCGGGAAAGCCGCCGGAATCCAGGGCCGGAACACAGCGAGCGATAGAAGCGGAGCGACTCCGGCGAGTATCCAGGAGCGCCCGCTACCGCGAGAATCGGGAGCAGACGTGATCGAATCTCCTTCCCTCAGCGTCATTCTGCCTTGTTACGCGGCAGCGCCTCTAGCGGTGCGCTCCGTGGAGGTCCTGTCAACCTACCTCGCCACTCTCGTGCCGCAGTGGGAAATTCTCGTCGTGGATGATGGCCACAACGACTTTGCGGCTGCGCCGCTCCCCGATCTTCCGGGCGTCCGCTTGCTCCGCCATCCCTGCAACCTGGGAAAAGGCGCTGCGGTCCGGACCGGCATGCTCGCGGCGCGGGGGCAGGTGCGCGTGTTTACCGACGTCGACCTGCCCTATGATCGCGAGCTGATCCCCCTCATGGCGGAGTACATTACTTCCCGCGGATTTCACCTCGTCATCGGGGACCGGACCTTTCCCGAGTCGCGTTACGCCCAGGCCACCTGTCCCGAAGAGCACTCTCCTCCCTGGCTTCGCGGCTCATCGGGTCGGTGGTCACCGGTGGATTCTTTGATACCCAGTGCGGGATCAAGGCGGTCCGCGGCGACATCGCCGATGAGCTCTTCCAGTTGGTTCGGATCCGTCGCTTTGCCTTCGACGTGGAGCTGATCTATCTGGCGCTCAAGCACCGGCTCGACATCAAACGGGTGCCGGTCCGATTGCGCCGCAACCTCGGCACTTCGGTGCGCCCCTTTCGCGACGCCTTCCAGGCTGGAATCGACATTCTCGCCATCAAGGCTCACCAGCTCCGCGGCCGCTACCGAAGCGAGGCGTTGGAGCGGCTGCTCGCCGCCGAAGCGGCGCTGCTCCGGGCCCGATTCGATCCTCCCGCTTGAGGCTCGCTACCGGCGCTCACCACGCCAGGCGGTGAGCAGCGAATCTTCCCGAAGCCGCTGGAATACCGGCTCCGCCCCCACGGCCCCGCTCACCGGCTTGAGCAGATACACCGGGCGGCCTCGATACTCCCGAAGCAGCAGGCTGTCTCTGGCTCCCAGGTCCCGGGCATAGAGGTTCCCGTGTTTCCGGGCGAGGAGCAGCGGAGGAAAGAGCGTGAACCCGCTCCGGTTGGCTGCGAGCTTCTCGTTGCAGCGAGCCGGATACTGCGCTCCCGGCGTCAGCCGGAGCGAAGGATCCCCCGTAATCGCGGCGGCGCTGACCAGGCCAGTGGAATCCGCCCGGAGCGGCGCGAGCGCCCCGGCGGCGGCAGCGCCTCGCGTGAGTCCGTCCCGTTCAACGGCACCGAGCGCCAGGTCGAGCCGGCACGGATCGGCGGCCCGGTAGATGGCGTCGGCATCCGCCCGGGGCACCCCGAGCGCCCACATCCGCGCGACCAGTTCCGCTCCCCAGCTCTCCCGCACCAGCACCAGCGCGTTGCGCACCCCGGCCCGCTCCGCGGCACGATCGGCGTTCCACTTCAGGGACACCAGCCCTCCGCGGTACTGGGCGATCCGGACCCGGAGCGAGGTCGCGATCCCAAGCACCGCCCCGGCGACCAGCGACCCCATCACGACCCGGACGATAAACTGCCTTCGGCCTCCGGCCAGCCGATCGCGAACCGCTCCGGGACACCGGGCCGTCCAGAGCACCAGGGCGGGTAGCAGAGGATACAAGAACCGGGGACCCAGGTAAAAGCCGTCATGCCAGTAGGCGAAATAGAGCCCGACCAGCATCGCGCTGGAGCCGAGGAGATACCGATCAAAGGGGGTGAGCCGGCGAGTGAGGGCTAGAGCGGCCGTTGCCGGAATCAGGGATGGCGCCGCGGCCTCGAACAAGTAGGTCTGGAGCCGGAGGAAGTAGAGGTTGACCAGCTCGAGGCCGCGGGCTGGCGTGTGGGTTGGGCCCCAGGGGGTGGCATGAAACCCGAGATCGTGGGCCCTGCCCCAGAGCACGGTATAGCCGAACCGGAGCGGAGCGCCGGTGGTCCCCAGGTTTGCCCAGGCGAGCGCCAGGAGCGGCAGCGCGATCCCGAGCCCGGCGCCCAGGAGCGGCGCCACCCGGCGGGTCCCACCCCACCGGGCCGACCCCACCAGCCAGACCGCTGCCGGGACGGCGAAGGCCGCGGCATCCGCCGGCCGGATCGTCGCGGCGATCCCAAAGCCGAGACCGCAGAGCAGCCCGTCTCGGAACCGTCCCTCGACCGCGGTCGCGCGGGTTAGGGCAACCATTCCCACCAGCAGCCAGAACAGCGTGGGCCCGTGATTCATGTGCGAACCGGCCATGAACGCCGCGAACGGCGCCAGGGCGAACAGGGCGGTCGCGCCCAGCGCAATCCGGGGGCGGGGCTCGAGCCGGCGGACCAGCCCGCCGAAGACCACGACGCTGAGCGCCCCGAACACCGGCCCCACCAGCCACTCCGCGCCAACTCGGCTGCCCAAGGCCAGCATGACCGGCCCCCCCATGGGGAACTGCCCGTAGACCCTTCCATCCTGCTCGACGAGATGGAGGCTGCTGAAGAAGAACTGGTGCGGCTCGGCGGAGATCCAGAGCCTCCCGCTCGCCAGCAGGCGGGCCTGGAAGACCTGGATGATCTCGTCGATGAGCAGCGGCCGCCCGTTGTAGACAACTCGCGCGACCAGGACGTAGCCGAGCAAACCGGCCAGGGCAAGCCCGAGCACCCACGCGGTCCAGTGCCGCGAGATCCGGGAAGGCTTCGCAGTCGCTGGACCCTCCGGCTGGCTCGGCGGGAGCTTGCGGAGGAGCATCGCCGCCAGGACGCCGATCCCGGCCGCCAGGCCTAACCCGGTTATCAAATCCTCCGCCACCGGGGCGAACCACGGCGCGGAGTGGCCCCCGGGGATCCAGTTGGCAATCGGGAGAAATCCAAAGACGAGGAGGAACGCCGCCGCGCCGGCCGTGATCCGCCGGTCGAGTCCGCCCATTTCCCTCAGGACTTTCGCCGGGGCCGGAAGAGATTGAAGCGCAGGATGTGCCACAGCGCGGCCACCCCATCGCGCCACCCGATCTTCTTCCCCTCCTCGTAGGTCCGCCCGCTGTAGGTGATCGGCAGCTCCCAGATCCGGGCCTGGGCCTGGGCCAGCCGGGCCACCACCTCTGGCTCAAAGCCGAAACGGTCGCTGGTGAGAATGAGCGACTTCATCAGCGGCGCTTTCACCATCTTGTAACAGGTCTCCATATCGGTGAGATTGAGATCGGTGAGCATGTTCGAGAAAGTGGTGAGCAGTTTGTTGCCGACTGAGTGCCAATAGTAGAGCACCCGCCCCCCGCCTCCCAGGAACCGCGAGCCGAAGACCGCGTCCGCTTTCCCTTCCATGATGGGGGAGAGCAGCCGGGCAAAGTCGTCGGGGTCGTACTCCAGATCGGCGTCCTGCACCACGATGACGTCCCCGGAGGCGTGGGTGATCCCGCTCCGAAGGGCGGCTCCCTTTCCCCGGTTCACGGGATGGTGAACGACCACGTCGATCGCGCCCCCCGCCTTGAGGCGGTCGAGGAGCTCGCCACTGCCGTCCCGGGAACAGTCGTTGACCGCGATGATCTCCATCGGGATGGGCACCGAGCGGAGCTTGTCCACGATCTTGTCGATCGTGTTTCGCTCGTCATAAACCGGGACGATGACCGAGAGCCGGGGAATCTCCATCAGTGGCCGGTTTCGTCCCGGGCCTCTTCGATGGAGGCCGTGAGCAGGAGCAGGCGAAGATCGCCCGACGCGCGGGTCGAATAGGGACGAACCAGATCGAAGGCCTCCCGGGCCCGCCCAGGCTGGCCCGCAGCGAGGAGGGCCCGGACGCTGCCGTCGAGGAGGTCGTCGGGCGGAATCCAGAATCGCTTCGCTCTGGCCTCGTCCAGCAGGATCAGCGCGGGGGGGGCCGCTCCGGCCAGCTCACCTCGCGCCAGCGCCTCCCCGAACCAGACCGCCGCTCGTACCGCGTCGGGAGCCTTGGCGCGGGAGGCGAACGCACGGGCCTTCGCGAAGAAGCCGTTGTCGGCTGGCGCTCCTCCCCCATGGAGCGCACGCCGAACCGTCCAGAAATCCGTGGTCCAGCCGCGCCAGTTTCCCGGCGAGGAATCGCCGGCGGTCTGCCGGGTCCAGACCCGAAGCAGGTACCGCTCTGCCGAACCGGGGAGCTCGCTCCAACCCGAATCCGCCCCCTCCTGGCGGGTTTGCGCGGCGAGCAGCATCCCCTTGACCCGGGGCGCCGCCAGGAGAATGCTCGTCGTTGCGGTATCGAAGGTCGTCGGCTTCAGCGACCCGTCGCCCAGGTAATCCACCACTCCGCTTCCGAGACTCGCCAGCCCCACCGCCGACTGCTGGAGAAACCGGGCCGACTCAGCCCCCAGATCGAGGACCGGATAAAAATCGGAGTTCGCGCGTCCCGCCTGCGCAAAGAGCGGTTCGAGTCCGGCCCGGTCGGCCACCGCCATGCGGTCGAGGGCCGCGTCGGTCATGGGCAGGAACCGGCACAGATCCCGGTGGACCGCTGGCAACCGGGTCACCGACCAAGCAGGGGCAAGAAGCCGCTCCCCGGAAGCGACGACCAGCAGGTCGCCTCCAGTGATCAGATACACCCGGTAGTCGGCGAAGTTCTCGTGCAACGCCGCCAGCACCGTCAGCACCAGCCGATCCGACAGCTCGTAGGTGTGCAGCCATTGCCCGAACACCCCTCCCGGCGCGAGAGAACGGCGGATCCGAGCGTAGAACTCCGTCGTGAAGAGACCGCTCGCTCCGCTGACCCAGGGGTTGGAGGGCTCCGAGAGAATGAGATCGTAGCGAAACCGCGACGCGGCAAAGAAAGCCCGCGCGTCACCCCTGACGATGCGGGAACGCGGATCGTCGAACACCCGGTGGTTGGCGGGATAAAAGACCCGGGATCCCGCCAGCATCGCGGGCTCGATTTCGATGGTGCTGAGTTGGGAGAGCACCGGGCTCGCCAGCAGGAAGTGCGAGGACATCCCGGTGCCGTGCCCGATGACGGCTCCGCTCCGGGCCCCTGGGGCATGAGCCAGCAACAGAAGCGCGAGCAGCGCCTGGGTGCCGTCATCCGAGGCAAAGGCCCGCCGCGGGGCGGCAGTGTCGCACGGCTCGAACCAGGCCGGACTGAGCGAGCCGTCCGGTTTCCCATTGGTGCTGAGCACCCGGATCCCGTTCGACCGGAACCGGGTGGCGTGCACGGTGGCGGTGCGCCCGTCGGCGTGGAACAGCACGTCGCGCTGGCTTTCATCGATCACCCGGCCGATCCGGAACACCCCGCTCGAGAGCAAGGCCTGATCCCAGCGCACCCCGCCGAGGATCAGCCCGGCCAAACCCGCCGCGAGGAGCGCTCCTGCCACCACGAAGGTCGCGCGGGGGCGCGGTGCGGTCGGCCCGAGGTCCATCGACGCCCCGACCGCCCGACCGGGTGACCGGCCCACCAAATAGAGGACCACAAGCAGGAGCAGCCCGAGCAGCATGTCCAGCGCTCCCCCCAGCAGGAGAGCCCCCTTGAGGCCGAGCAGGGGAAGCAGCACCAGTCCCGTGGCGGCCGCGCCCGCGATAGATCCCAGGGTGTTGACGCCGTAGATCGCCCCGATGGCCCGTTCCCCGGCGCCGCCCTTGAGGAGAATCCGGGTCATGAGCGGCAGCGTCATGCCGGCACAGAACGTGGCCGGCAGCATGATGGCCAGGCAGATGACGTAGCGGGCAAGCGTGAAGATCAGGTATCCCGGCTCACTGCGCGCGGTGGCCTGAATCAGTGCCGCGGTCCACTGGAACGACTGCAAGTAGAGCGGAAGACTGAGGAGCGCCAGCGCTCCCATGGCCAGCTGGATCATCGCCAGCGCACGCAACGGATCGGCAAATCGGTCGGCCCGCCGCCGCATCCACCAGGCGCCGAGCGAAAGCCCCAGAATGAACGCCGACAGCATGAGCTCGAACGAGTGGGTGGAGCTGCCCAGCACCAGCGAGAGCATCCGGATCCATCCCACCTCGTATATGAAGGAAGCGATCGCGGTGCCGGCGGCGAGGGTGAGAAGCAGGCGGGAGAGACGAGCGGCGGTCAGGCGGTCCGGCGGTCGGCCGGTCAGAACTGCCTCTGGGTCCCCCGCATCCTGTCCCGCCGG